>CAIJME010000246.1 GCA_903821625.1 uncultured Sphingobacteriales bacterium
AAAACATCTACTTCATTACATTATAAATTAAGTAATACTGTTCAGGCTGTTTTGCAAGCAAACTGGGGTACCGGTACCACCGTTTACACTGGATCTGACCGTTATTCTATACGTAATTTTAGTATAGGGCAATATAAACTTGAAGTAAAAGGACAAGACTTTATGGTACGTGGTTACACTACTCAAGAGCGTTCAGGAGATTCTTACATATCTTCCATACTTGGTAGTTACATCAATGAAGCCTCCAAAGCAAGTACTGCTTGGTTTCCTCAATATGTTGGTAATTATGTAGGTGCTCGCGCTTCAGGTGCTCCTGATGCACAGGCTCATTCATTTGCTCGTTCAGCAGCGGATGTTGGAAGATTTCTTCCTGGAACTGCGCAGTTTGAATCGGCAAAAAATACGATTAAAAACACTAATCTCAGCTCTGGTTTAGGAGCCAGGTTCAATGATAAAACAAACCTTTACCATTATGAGGGTATGTATAATTTAACTAAAGCTTTAAAAGAAGCCTTTGAACTTCAGGTTGGAGCTTCATATAGAAGATATGATTTAAATTCTGGAGGAACTATTTTCGATGACCTTAACCGTGAAATTGATATCGACGAATATGGTGCTTTTGTTCAAATGGGTAAAAAACTGTCTGATGCATTTAAGTTGACTTTCTCTGGGCGTTATGATAAAAATCAAAATTTTGATGGTCGTTTTACCCCAAGAATTGCAGGGGTTTATACCGTAGCGCCAAACAATAATATCAGATTATCTTATCAAACAGGTTATCGTAATCCAACCACTCAGAATCAATTTATCGACCTTTCGGTTGGTGGTGGTTCAACACGTTTAATTGGTGGTTTGCCTTCAAGCTTGGTAAAATATAATTTATATGGAAACAAACCATTTACTGATGTGAGTTACCGTAATTTCTTAGCTTCTGCATCGGCAGGAGCAGCAAATCCTGCTTTACTTAAACAGTATTCATTCACTGCAGATGGAGTAAAACCAGAGAGTGTAAAAGCTTATGAATTGGGTTATAAAGGTTTATTGGGTAGCAAAGTTTTGCTTGATGCCTACGGATATTATAACACCTATAGTGATTTCATCACCTCTGTAGAGGTATTTCAGCAAAATGGAACTTCTTTTACAAAGTTTGGTGTTCCGGTTAATGCAGAGGGCAATGTAACTTCTTATGGTACCGCTCTTGGAATTGATTATTTGATGGGAAAATATAACCTAAGTGGAAATATTTCTTATAACAGTATAGGTGATATTCCTGTTACTTATGTGAATGATTTCAATACTCCAAAAGTTCGTTATAATTTAGGTATCAGCAATCGCAACGTTGTTAAGAATGTGGGCATGAACGTTTCTTACCGCTGGCAGGATTCATTCTATTGGAATTCATCTTTTGCTGCAGGAAATGTTCCTTCATTCGGAACTGTTGATGCACAGGTTAACTTGAAAATTCCTTCAGTTAATGGAATGATCAAGATCGGTGCTTCAGATCTTCTGAATAAATACTATGTAACCTCTTATGGAAATCCTGAGATGGGTGGTATGTACTATGTTGGATTTACCTTTAACCAATAATTTTAGAAAAATCATCTTATTTGAGATGAAAAGCTGATTTTTTAAATTTGTACAAATCCCGCTCCGGAAACCGGAGCGGGATTTTTGTTATATACATTTGATAAATCTCAATATTTATTTCTATCCATGTGTCTAAGCTGATTTTTACAGAAACTTGCGATTGAAATTGCCTCCTATTTTTTTGCGAGTTAAAGGTTTTAAAATCTCACGCTACTCAATTGGGGCTAAGAATAATACCATTAAATTCAAATGCTGTCTAAGCGTAAATGGTTTTAAATCTTAACTCAACTACTCTACATTTTTATAGGCTTATTTATTCAATGGTCAGATTATTTTTTCTGAAGAGATCTGTTAGCATGGTAAAGTTCTGTAGGGCTTAATGAATCTGCCCAACTTGAGGTGGTCTGGTGTTGAAGAAGAAGATTTAATTTAATGATTAGTGCGATTTAGCTACAATTTTATCCAGCATCTTCATCACGATAAGAGCATCACTCCCCGAACATGGATTGGGCCCCTTATCCAGAAAATAATTAACTACTTGTTCAATCATAGGTTGTTGAACATGTGGTAAATGCTCAAATTTTAGGGATTTAGTTTCTCCGTTCAGGTTAAGTTCACAGAAGTCGCTGAAAACAGCAAAGCGTATTATGCCTTTCGTCCCCTTAATTTCACAAAGGTCTTCTTCATTTTCTTTTTTTACATCAAAATCCCATAATCCTTTAAACAATACCTTGTTTTGGAATCCAATTTCAGCACTCACATAATCGTCGGCAGGATAATTTTTACTTTTGTTTAGTGCATGTCCATGTATGCTAGTGGGTTCTCCAAAAAAGAAAAGCATCAGGTCAAGTTGATGGGGTGCAAGATCATGGAAAAGACCTCCACCAGAAATGGCAGGATTTACTCTCCAGGTTTCAGCTAAATCAAGAGAAGGGGTCATGGCCATTTTCAGTTCAACTGAGATTATTTCACCAAGTATTTTTTCATCAATAATTCGCTTAAGTTCAATGAATTTAGGTTGTGCTCTGCGGTAATGGGCTACACTTAGTTTACATTTAAATTTTTCAGCTGCATCCTGCATTCTTTGAGATTCGATTGAGTTTAAGGCCATTGGTTTTTCCACGTAAACTGGCTTTCCAGCCATGAATGCAGCCAATGTATAGGCTTCATGAGAATCTGGAGGAGTAGCTATATAGATCGCGTTGACCTCATCGTCTTGTATCAGTGATTCAGCATCTGAATACCATTTTTTTACCTGGTGTCTATTGGCATAATCTTCAGCTTTAAGCTTATCGCGACGCATAACAGCTGCCAAACTGGAGTTTGGAACTTTATTGAATGCCGGCCCACTTTTTACTTCATTGACATTACCACAGCCAATGATACCCCAGATTATTTTTTTCATTTTATGAATTTAACCTCGCTTGTACATCCGAAAATAGAAATTATTATTCGTAAAAAAGCCCTGTTCCAAAATTGAAACAGGGCTTAGGTTAGTATAAATTTTTTGAACGTTGTTTTTATTTTACTGATCCAATATGTTGAACAAGATCGATCAGCTTGTTTGAATAGCCCCATTCGTTATCGTACCAGGCTACAACTTTTACGAAATGATCATTCAAAGCAATACCTGCTTTGGCATCAAAAATGGATGTGCGCGCATCTCCTAAAAAGTCGGTTGATACAACTTCATCTTCAGTATATCCTAAAATTCCTTTTAGTTCACCTTCTGATGCATCTTTCATGGCTTTTTTAATTTCCTCATAGGTTGCAGCTTTTTCCAGGCGTACAGTAAGGTCAACTACTGAAACATCTGCAGTTGGAACACGAAAAGCCATTCCTGTAAGCTTCCCTTTTAACTGAGGTATAACAAGGGTAACAGCTTTAGCAGCACCAGTTGATGAAGGGATAATGTTCTGGTAAGCGCCTCTACCACCTCTCCAGTCTTTTGCTGAAGGTCCGTCAACTGTTTTTTGGGTGGCAGTTGCCGCGTGAACAGTGGTCATTAATCCTTCTGCGATACCAAATTTGTCGTTTAATACTTTTGCGAGGGGTGCTAGGCAATTGGTTGTACATGATGCATTCGAAACAATTGTTTGATCTGCAGTCAGGTCCTTATGATTTACACCCATCACAAATGTTGGGGTATCGTCTTTTGCCGGTGCAGATAGCACCACTTTTTTAGCTCCGGCCTGAATATGCTTTTGAGCATCAGCCTGGGTAAGAAATAAACCGGTTGATTCAATGATCACTTCGGCACCAACTTCGTTCCATTTAAGGTTTGCAGGATCTCTTTCGGCAGATACGCGAATAGTTTTTCCATTGACCACTAAATTTCCATTTTCAACCTCAACCGTTCCTTTGAACTTGCCATGGGTTGAATCATATTTTAACATGTAAGCCATGTAATCGGGTTCAACAAGATCGTTGATACCAACTACTTCAACTCCGTCTCTTTCAATTGCTGCTCTGAAAGCTAAACGTCCTATGCGGCCAAAACCATTTATTCCAATTTTCATTTTTATTAATTTTTGTTAGCGTAATATTTTAATAGATTATATATGGGCTCTCTAATAATGGAGCTTATTTCTAAATTATTATTTTTTGCAACTTCGATCAAATATTCCTTAAAACCTACAGCTAACAAGCCCAGCATGTGGATTTGGCAATTGGGATATTGCTTTTTTAATGGAATAATATAGGTTTTAAAATAAAGGTCAAAGCCATCTGTTGTCAATTTTTTAATGAATGGATCAGATTTATTTTCTATCAAAAAGTCTGAAAAAGAGCTCAAAAATAGGGCCGGTTGTTCTTGCCTGTATACTTTGTCGAGAATCTGTGTTCTGTCGAGGTCGTATTTTTTCTTGAATTTTTCAGCAAATTCAGCTGGCATCAAATCATTCAAATAGGATTTAAGGAGACGCCTTCCAAGCCAATTACCCGAACCTTCATCACCCAGAATGTATCCAAGTCCAAAGTTGTTTTCACAGATTTTTTTACCATCGAAATAGGCTGCATTTGAGCCGCTTCCTAAAATACCTATTATCCCTTTTTCGTCGCCACAAGTGGCAAGCGCAGCTGCTTTAAGGTCATGTTCTACAACTATTTTGCTAAAGCGGAAGAAGCTCGCTAATGCATTAGTTACTACCTCCTGGCGCTCTTTAGAAGATGCTCCTGCGCCGAAAAAGTATACCCAGTTAATTTTTTCAGCATTGTTTATCAATTGAGCATTTTTATTGAGGAATTGGGTAATATGGCTTTCATCACTAAAAAAAGGATTAATTCCAGGAGTTCGAAACTCAGAAATTATTTTTCCTTTTTCTGCCAATTTCCAGTTAGCATACCTTGATCCGCTATAAACTACCGCAATCATATATTAAATTGATAAAACACTTACCATCTCCATTAAATCATCTTCTAATTTAAAATGAGATGAATTTAATGCCTCTTGTAGGGGGGTTAACACAATTGAATTACCACGCAGTCCGATCATCTGACGGGTTTTGCCATTGAGTAATTCTTTTACAGCTGCAAATCCTAATCTGCTGGCCAGAACTCTATCAAAGCTGCTGGGACTACCCCCTCGCTGTAAATGCCCTAATATAGTGACTTTGATGTCGTAAAAATTAAATTTTTCTTTGACTTGTTCTGCAAGTTGATAGGCTCCCCCGCTTTTATCTCCTTCGGCAACAATCACGATGCTTGATGTTTTTTTATTTTTTGCATCTCCTGATAATTTGCTGATTAGCTCATCAACTCCGGTTGCTCGTTCTGGTAGAATTACGGCTTCAGCACCACCGGCAATTCCTGATCGTAAAGCAATACAACCTGAATCTCGTCCCATAACCTCAATAAAAAATAAGCGGTTATGTGATGCTGCAGTATCTCTGATCTTATCAATTGCGTCAATAACTGTGTTCGTAGCTGTATCGTATCCAATAGTAAAATCTGAACCGTTAAGATCATTATCTATTGTACCCGGAATACAAATGGTTGGAATATTGAAACGGTTAGAAAGCCTTTCGGCACCTCGAGCAGTACCATCTCCTCCTATCGGAATAAGCGCATCGATTCCATATTCTTTTAAATTAGTATATGCTTTTTTTATGCCTTCATCAGTTTTGAATTCAAGGCATCTTGCTGTTTTGAGAATGGTTCCGCCTAAATGGATAATATTCCCAACTGAACGTGCATCCATGTCCCAGAAATCACTTTCCAGCATTCCCTGATAGCCTCTGCGAATCCCAACTACTTCAATTCCGTAAAACACCGCTGTTCTTACCACTGCCCTGATGCAGGCATTCATTCCTGGAGCATCTCCACCTGAAGTAAAAACGCCTATTTTCTTTATTTCTGACAAACCTATTTTCAATAGTTTAATACAAATATAGTGTGTATATTCTACACTAAGTAATTTTTAAATATTTTTTAACTCAGTCATCACTAAACCTCATATATTTAGTTTTTAATAATAAAAAATTTGGAAACGCTACTCCCTAAGTTCGACTCTATATTTTCAATTGATTGTGTAATTTTTGGCTTCGATGATGGCGAGTTAAAGATCCTTCTGATTGAACGTAATCAAGAGCCTTTTAAAGATTGGTGGGCATTGCCAGGGTATATTGTTGAACAGGATGAAAGTATTGATCATGCTGCTGAGCGAATATTATATGAATTGACCGGACTCAGAGATATTTACATGGATCAATTTTACACCTTTGGCGACGTAAACAGGCATCCCCAGGGAAGGGTTATTACAGTAGCTTATTATGCTATGATCAGGTTGAATGGCAATAAAGAGCTAAAGCCGGTCAGTAATTATGCTTCAAAAGCTGTTTGGACATCTGTTAACGATCTTCCTAAATTAGCATTCGATCATGAGAAAATATTTTCACGTGGTTTCGAAAAAATAAGAAATAAAATCAGTTATCAACCCATCGCCTTTGAATTACTCCCTGAAAAATTTACGCTCACCCAATTACAGCAATTGTATGAAGTGATTCTTAATAAAAAGCTTGACAAAAGAAACTTCCGTAAAAAAATGTTGAATTATGGTATTTTGAAAGAGCTTGATGAAAAGCAAAAAGGCGTTTCGTACCGTGCTGCAAAATTGTATAAATTCGATAAAAGAAAATACTCCAAATTATTTCACAAAGAGCTTACGTTTGGGAAGTGATTGCGGATCTTACCGCAATGACAACGGATTAAGTGCGCAATGACTGTATACTCTTTATTCGCAAGTTCACCAGTTTGAACCACAGGGGTGGAATTAGAGCAGGTAATAACATACTTGCATATCCTCCGGGAAGTACCGGACTTGTAGGATAAGAAACCAATTTGTTAAATGGTTTTGCTGCATGAAAATGATGGTCTGAATGACGACTCAAATCGATCAGGAAAAATCGACTGATGAGCTTATTGCTTTGCCATGAATGCATCTCATTCACCCGTTCATTATCATTTCTGCTCAAGCCATAATGTTCAATGTAATTGGTGTATTCAAGTAATAGATTTGCAAAAAATGCCTGAGCTATTAGTGCAATAGAAATAGTCCATCCAGCGAGTAATCCGACACCAATTAAAACAGTGATATATCCTATCAGACAGCTTAGCATATAATTGTTCAGGCCCAAAGCTGATTTTCCATTAGCAAGGCAACGTTGTTTTTCAAGTTGAAAGGATTGTTTGATTTGACCTGAAATAGAACGAATCAAAAAGTGGTAATAGTTTTCAGCAAATTTTGCAGTTACAGGATCAGAGTTTGTACCCACATATTTATGATGAATTCTGAGGTGATGAATATAAAAATAGGGGTTAAATACGGTGAAAAGCAGGAATTTTCCTGCAAAATTCCAAATTTTATTTTTTCTGTGAATGAGTTCATGGGCTACTACTATAGCTAAAGTGCCTGAGGCTGCACCCGTAGACAGTGCTGCGGCTATGATCCAGTACTCTTTTATTGAACCATTATAGATCCCATAGATTAAGCTAAATATGGACACAAATTGTGCAAAAACAGAAAGGAACATCAAAATTTCAGGAAGTTCATCTTCCACTGCATCATCATTCGTTTGGTCTTCGGGAAGGACGATTTCTGCGATTCCCAATACAACAAAAGTAAAGATGAAATTCAATAAACTTAACCAGCCACCATTTATGTTTCCATAAATAACCAATAAAACCGGAATTAAATTGAGAAAATACTTCCAGTTTCTGAATGATCTCTTTTTAGCTGTGATTTCTGAATTCATTATTTCCTTTCTGCTATTAAAAGAATTTTATTTGAGGTTTTTGCCCTACTCTTATTTATTGGAAGAATTTCCGATAAATAAAGCGCCTGTCATTAATGCAAAATCTTTAAATAAACTACCCATTGAATTTTGATCTCCACCTAAAACCGCTGGTAAATGGATAGTTGCAATGAAGACAAGCATTAAAGCCCCCAGTACAAAACCTGCCATTTGAACAGATTTATTTAGAATGAAGCCTATAGCTCCAACAATTAACAAAACGCCTGTGAAGTAGACCCAGATAATTCCACCTGGAACATAAGCAGGAACCATTCCCTGCATTGCGGTAGCATTCATCAGATGCATAACTCCAAATACCGCAAAGGGTATTGCAAAAAGAACTCTTAAAAGGCCATTAGGAATAATTTGATTCATTTTTTTTAGGTTTAAGTTTAGAATTCAGTTAATTATACTATACCTAATTTAAATAAAATCAATCAATTTTTATTTTTTTTCTTTCCAGAAAAAAGGATCATAATAAGGCCTCCTGAAGCAATAAGTGCCCAGCCCATCCAACGGTAATGAATAACTCTGCTTGCAGCTGCTGCAAGTTTTTTAAAGGGTATAAAATTGAAATAATTATCAACCTTGAAATAAACAGCTACAAAGGTAAAACCTAAAACTAGAAGTATAGACCATCCGCAGAATCGTAAAAGGCCTCTTTTATTGCTTGCTGAGGCAATTAATGACAGTGTAGCTAATGCATAAATTATCGAAGCCAAAACGGTGTCCAAATCCCAATAATTCCAGTTTCCAATAATTGGAATATGAAGCATAGGCGATAAACCTCCTGCTATTACCAGCAAAGCACCAATTATTCCTACATAATTTTTTAAGGTCATAGTAATTGAATTAGCCTTTTAAAGCAGATTGAGGATTATTTCCTTCTGTTAATTCCATCTTTTCTGCAAAATGTGCGCAATAGTCTCGAAGATCTTCAACAATAGCCTCTTCTCCTGTTGCACGAAGAAAACTATCGCCCATGGTCTGCAAAGTTTCATAAAAAAATCTTTTCATCTCATCTACTGGCATGTCTTTGGTCCATAAGTCAATACGTAAAGAATTTTTGTAGTTATGATCCCAAAGTGCAAGCATCATCGATTTAACAGGAAGGGCCTCTTTCGATTGTGAGTCTGTAGATTCCCATAAAATATTTTCTGGGATGTTTTGATCATCAAGTTCTATAGTAAGTTTTATTTCGGCTTTTTTCATTCGTATTTGTAAGTAATAGGTTGTAAGTAATAGGTTATAAGTTATAAGTAATAGGTTATAAGTTGTAAGTAATAGGTTGTAAGTAATAAGTTATAAGTTTTGACTCGATAGCTATTGGTTTTCAATTGAAAATAAACAATTTGATTAGTACAATCAATATAGCCACAAAGATGAGAAATAGAAATTCAATTAACCAAATGCGTTTTAGCTCTGGTATATATCTGCGGAATAACTGATCGGTGATCAAACACAGAATTATCATAACAAATAATGGAATTCTTCCCAATTCAGGCATCCCTTTTAAAACAGGGTTAGTGGGCAGATAGATAGCACTCACAATTAATAGGGCAACTACGATATTAAGCGGGGTTAATCGCAGATTCATTTTTTCTTTTTATCTTTTTTATGAACAGCATCAAATTTGACGCTTTTTTTTCTGCGGGCTGCACCAGGCTTGTTATTTCTGACCTTGGCTTTCGGTTCGGCCTTAGTTTTTTTAATTCCTTTAGAATTTTTGGCCTTTTTTTCATGGAACGCACCTTTAAATTCAGGATCATCCCTTCTTTTCTGAAGGTCAATTTCTCTAGCTATATCCTGACGTTCTTCGTAAGGTGTATCATCAATAAATACATCTTCAGGCATTTCTGACAAAGGAATTTTCTGTCTGATTAGTTTTTCAATCTTTTCAACATAGTATTCTTCAGATGGGCTGCAGAATGTAATGGCATCGCCAGTTTGCAAAGCGCGTCCGGTACGGCCAATGCGGTGAACATAATCTTCAATGATGATTGGTACATCAAAGTTGATCACATGACTTACATTGGTAACGTCCAGTCCGCGTGATGCCACATCAGTAGCAACCAAAATGCGTATTTGACCGTCTTTAAATGCATTGATTGAATTGATTCTGGTATTTTGCCCTTTGTTAGCATGGATTACGCGAACCTGTTCAGCGCCATATCTGCGTTCTAGAAAATGAAAAATATTATCCGCTACGGTTTTGGTTTTACAGAAAATAATGAGACGTGTAAAATCTTCCGTGTCTTTTAAAAGATGCTGGAGCAGGTTAAGTTTGGTTTTTAAATTCGGTACTTTATACAAAACCTGACTTACAGTATCTGCCGGTGTTGCTTGGGCTGCTACCTCTATTACAGTAGGATGTTTCAAAAAATCACCTGAGATTTTATGTACCAACTCACTCATTGTGGCCGAAAATAAAAGATTCTGACGTTTTCTTGGAACTACTTCCAGAATTCTGTGAATGGAGCCAATAAAGCCCATGTCCATCATCTTATCAGCCTCATCCATAACCAGGAATTTGAGGAATTGTGTATTGATGTTTCCTTCCAGGTAAAGGTCTAGAAAGCGTCCGGGGGTTGAGATGATGATATCGACCCCTTTTTTTAATTCAGCGATTTGTGTTTTTGGCCCCAAACCTCCAAAAAGTACCACCGTACGCAGGTCGGTGTATTTGGCAAATGTTTTAACATTTTCCTCGATCTGCATGGCTAGTTCACGGGTAGGAGCAATGATCAAAGCTCTCGCATCATTACCCTGGGCAAATTTTAGCTTCATCAGTATTGGCAACACAAAGGCAGCGGTTTTGCCTGTTCCAGTTTGTGCAATTCCCATAATATCCTGTCCGGATAAAATTGGCATGATCGCCTTTTCCTGTATTGGTGTAGGTAAAGTATAACCTGCATCCGCAACAGCATTCAGGATCTGTTTGTTCAGCTTAAAATCTTCAAAAGATATTGACATTTGGCAAAGATACGTGTTTGATTTTATGTGATACCTTTTACCTTCAAGGTTTTATATTGCGGCTCATCAATTTAATTGATTAATAATTTTTTGGACAGGTGTTTATTTTTGGCCTAAACCAATTTTAGGTAATTGTATTTAATTTTAGGCCATTTTGGAATGCTAATTATTTAATAACTAAGAAAAAAAATTCCGAAATTGCACTGATTTTAGATTATACCTCATTCATTCAGCATGGCTTCAATTCTTATCAAATCAGCAACTATTGTTAATGAAGGCAAACTAGTTATTGCGGATGTTTTTGTTAAAAACGGAATCATTGAACAGATCGGTATAAGTCTTGATCATCATGCCGATCAGGAGATCAATGCAGAGGGGCTTCACCTTTTTCCGGGATGCATTGATGACCAGGTTCATTTCAGAGAGCCTGGCTTAACGCATAAAGCCGACATATTTACAGAAAGCAGGGCAGCTATTGCTGGGGGGATAACCTCTTTCATGGAAATGCCTAATACCATTCCAAATACCTTGACTCAAGAATTATTGGCTGATAAATATGCTATTGCAGCAGGCAGTTCAGCTGCCAATTACTCTTTTTTTATGGGGGCAGGAAATGACAATCTGGACGAAGTGTTAAAAACCGACCCGAATAATGTTTGCGGGATTAAGGTTTTTATGGGCTCATCTACAGGAAATATGCTGGTAGATAATGAAAAAACTTTGGAAGGGATCTTCAGTCAAGCGCCCATTCTTGTTGCCACTCATTGTGAGGATGAAGCTACTATTCGTGCAAATACAGAACGTTTTAAAGCGCAATATGGTGATAATTTAAGTCCAGAAATGCACCCATTGATACGTAATGCAGAAGCTTGTTATATTTCTTCTTCTTTTGCCGTTGGACTTGCAAAAAAGTATGATACTCGTTTACATATTCTTCACATATCTACTGCCATCGAAACCGCTTTATTCGATAATACTTTACCTCTGAATAAAAAAAGGATTACTGCTGAAGCCTGTATTCATCATTTATGGTTCTCTGATGCAGACTATGAAAAAAAAGGAAATTGGATTAAATGGAATCCTGCCATTAAATCTTCTATAGATCGGGAAGCAATTTTCCAGGCGGTATTAGATGACCGGATTGATATTATTGCTACCGATCATGCGCCTCATACAATTGAAGAGAAATCACAGCCGTTTAGTAAAGCGCCTTCTGGTGGCCCGCTGGTACAGCATGCATTAATTGCAATGATTGAATTTTACAAAAGAGGAAGGATTAGCTTAGAGAAAATAGCAGAAAAAATGGCACATAGTCCGGCAATCTGTTTTCAAGTAGATAAACGGGGTTTTATTCGGGAAGGTTATTGGGCTGATCTGGTGTTGGTCGACCTGAATAAACCTTATGTGGTTGGCAGGAAAAATATTTTAGCAAAATGTGGATGGAGTCCCTTTGAAGGAGAAGTGTTTGGTTCAACTGTGATTAGTACTATTGTCTCAGGTAATTTAGTTTATGAAGATGGGATTATTAAGGATGGAATTTACGGTAAACGTTTAGCATTCGACCGCTAAATAGTACTACTGTCACCTGTATTTTTTTCGTTTATTCAGGGTAACCAAAAACATTGGTTTGTCAACCCACAAACTAATTGAATTTTAATAAAATATCAAATATGAGCGAATGCTTCGGTATTGCGCCTAAACTCGCTACCTTTGCGCCTTGTTGAAATTGTTTATGGCTAAAGTATCTATTAATATTGCAACCGGATCTATACAGAAAGAGGAGTTAATTGTTGGGATAGACCTGGGTACAACCAATAGTCTGGTCGCATTTATTAACACCGAGGGTAATCCGCAGGTTATTAATGATACAGGTAAGGGACTACTAGTGCCTTCTGTCATTCATTTTCAGCCTGATGGAAGCGTGGTGGTTGGAAATGAAGCCAAAGAATTTCTAATTTCAGACCCCCAAAATACCATCTTTTCTGTCAAACGTCTCTTAGGGCGCTCTTATCAGGATATTGAAGCGCATAGCGGTTTGTTTTCATATAAAATTATTGACGACGACACTGAAAGTCTGGTCAAGATCAATGTGGCTGATCATTACTATTCGCCAATTGAGCTTTCCGGAATGATTCTTAAAGAGCTCAAGGAAAGGGCAGAGCATGCACTCAAAACAGTGGTTAATAGAGCTGTTATTACTGTTCCAGCCTATTTTAATGATAGCCAGCGTCAGGCAACCCGCGATGCCGGAAAACTAGCCGGATTGGATGTTTTGAGGATTGTCAATGAGCCAACAGCAGCCAGTTTAGCCTATGGCATAGGACTTGATCCTGAAGAGGAAAAGGTTATTGCTGTTTATGACCTTGGCGGAGGCACATTTGACGTTTCAATTTTAAAGATACAGAATGGAATTTTTGAAGTACTCTCCACTAATGGGGATACATTTTTAGGAGGTGATGATTTTGATCAGTCAATAGTAAATTATTGGGTAGAACAAAATCAACTTCAGGATACTATAATCGATTCTTCTTTGAATCAAGCTTTACGTCTAAAGGCAGAAGAAGCTAAAAAAGCATTGACCACACAAAATATTTTCAATGGCCTTATTGGAGATATTCCATGTGCGATTACTAAATTGAAGTTTGAAGAACTTATAACTTCAAAAGTTGACCAGACTATTCAATGTTGTAAAAATGCATTAAAGGATGCAGGATTGACTATTGATGATATTCAAGAAGTGGTAATGGTTGGTGGATCAACACGAACTCCTCTTGTAAAATTGCAGGTTTCCCAATTTTTTAAAAGAGAAGTACATGATCAGATCAATCCGGATGAGGTTGTTGCCTTAGGTGCTGCAATTCAATCTGATATTTTAGCTGGGAACAGAAAAGATATTTTATTGCTCGATGTTACTCCACTCTCTTTAGGGATAGAAACCATGGGTGGACTGATGGATGTGATAATCCCCAGAAATGCAAAGGTACCAACAAAAGCAGGGCGGCAATATACTACATCTATCGATGGACAGGTCAATATGAAAATTTCTGTATATCAAGGAGAGCGCGACCTGGTAGGTGAAAATCGAAAGCTGGCAGAATTTGACCTCAAAGGAATTCCGGCGATGCCCGCAGGTTTTCCGAAGGTGGATATTAACTTTAAGCTCAATGCCGATGGTATATTAACGGTTGAAGCCGTAGAATTGCGATCCGGCGTAAAGCAGGAGGTAGAAGTAAAACCAAGCTATGGCTTAACGGATGAGCAAGTTGAGAAAATGCTGATTGATAGTGTCGAACATGCAAAAGAGGATGTCAGCAAAAGAATGCTGATAGAAGCCCGCACAGAAGGTGAACAAATGGTATATACTGTTGAACGTTTTTTAGCTAAAAACACAGAGCAAGTCTCTGAAACTGAAATTGCCGATACTCAAAATTTGATTGAATCTCTCAAAAATGCTTTAGGCTCCGGTGATAAAGATCTTATCTTGAAAAGTATAGATGAATTAAACGAATTTACTCGCCCCTTTGCAGAAAGGCTGATGAATACAGCGATATCTACTGCGATGAAGGGGAAGGCAATTGAGTAGAAGGAGGAGGACGGAGGTATGAAGTCTGAGGTCGGAAGTCGGAGGTCTGAAGTATGAAAAAGGCAGAAAATTTCAATTAGCACTAAACTGTCTTTGCTCTTGGTTCTTGGCTCTTGGTTCGGTTATCTGTTATCGGTTATCTGTTGTCTGAGGTATGAAGTCTGAGGTCTGAAAAAAGCGGAAAATTTCAATTAGCACTAAACTGTCTTTGCTCTTGGTTCTTGGTTCGGTTATCTGTTATCTGTTGTCTGTTATCTGTTGTCTGAGGTATGAAGTATGAAGTCTGAGGTCTGAAAAAAGCAGAAAATTTCAATTAGCACTAAACT
Organism: uncultured Sphingobacteriales bacterium; assembly: GCA_903821625.1. Lineage (GTDB taxonomy): Bacteria > Bacteroidota > Bacteroidia > Sphingobacteriales > Sphingobacteriaceae > Daejeonella. The sequence goes on from CAIJME010000246.1 coordinate 14,760, forward strand.
GTCTTTGCTCTTGGTTCTTGGCTCTTGGTTCGGTTATCTGTTATCTGTTATCTGAGGTATGAGGTCTGAAGTCGGAGGTCTGAAAAAAGCAG
>CAIJME010000247.1 GCA_903821625.1 uncultured Sphingobacteriales bacterium
GATGCTGAACCTATTCCATGGGTAACCTATTCATTCATTGATTTTATTGCTCAGCGAATTAAAAAAGAACATACTGTTTTTGAATTTGGTTCTGGAAATTCAACTTTTTACTATGCCAAGCGGGCCTTAAAAGTAGTGTCTGTGGAGCATGACCAGGAATGGTTTAATAAAATTTCGGCAAACAAGCCTTCCAACTCTGACATGATTTTCTGTGAACTGCATGCTGGTGGCCAATACAGCAAAATGCCTGCCAGTATGGGCTTGAAATTTGACATCATTATTGTTGATGGGCGCGATAGGGTTAATTGCTGCCTTCAATCCTTGGCGGCTTTAAGTGATCAAGGCGTAGTTATTCTTGATGATTCACAAATGGAAAATTATACTGCAGCCATCAGTTTCTTTCAAAAAGAAGGATTTAAAGAATTATCATTTAGCGGAATCTCACCGGGCCTATTTTATCGTAAGTCTACTTCGGTATTTTATAGAGCTGAAAACTGCCTAGATATTTAAAATGGCTAATGAAATAGTAAGTACGGATGTAAAAAATGCTTATGATGAATTTTATCTTGGGCGTGATGAGCAATGGCGTATGCTGGGTGCCCGATACAAGGCAAACAATATTATTGAAGTAAGCAAGGGGCATGACTTTAAAAAAGTTCTAGAAGTAGGTGCGGGCGATGGAAGTATCTTAAGGCATCTTTCTGAATGGAATACCTTTCCTGAAATGCATGCACTTGAAATATCTCAAAGTGGGGTTGATCAGATTAAAAAACTTGGACTTAAAAATCTAAATTCAGTTACTATTTTTGATGGCTATCATATCCCGTTTAAGGATAATGAAATCGACCTGGTCATATTATCTCATGTACTGGAGCATGTTGAATTTGAAAGAATGTTATTGCGTGAGATTAAGCGTGTTTCAAAATTTTTAATCATTGAAGTTCCTTGCGATTACCGATATGGTGTAGATAAAAGAATGAAACATTTTTTAAACTATGGTCATATTAATATGTACACTCCTTCCTCTTTGCGTTTTCTTGTACAATCAGAAGGTTATCAAGTTTTGAGCGATAAGGTCTCCATGATTGAGCCCGAGGTTACAAAATTTAATACTTTTATAAACCAGAAAAAATCTAAAAGCCTTTTGACCACATTACGTATTGATTTGGAGTTCTTACTTAAAAAAATTAGTATCAGTATCAGTGGTAAAAAAAGGCAGGATTCTTTTGCTAATGCTTATACAGCCCTTTTAAGAAATCAGGGCGATCTTGATATTTTTTAAATTACACTATTTACGCTGAAAATATATGAAGTCCATTCTTTTTTCAATTCCTATCCTATTTTTTTTATTTCTGCAGCTAATCAGCGGAGGTAGATTCCATGGATCAGAATTTTTGAATGGATTTACTGATACAATTGGTCTGAGAGATGAATTTTCTAAATCGCCGGTACTTTCTGCTGCTGAATCTATCAAAAAAATGAAACTGGAAGACGGTTTCAATATCCAGATTGTAGCTGAAGAGCCACTGCTTAACTCGCCTGTTGCTATGAGTTTTGATCATACTGGTCGGATCTGGATTGTTGAAATGGAAAATTATATGCCAGACACATTGGGTTCTGGTGAGGATCTTCCAACAGGAAAGATTGTGATCCTTAGCGATAAAAATGGAGATGGAAAGATGGATCAAAGGAAGATATTCTTGGATTCGCTTATCTTACCTCGTGCTATTAGTCTTTTTGAAAATGGTATTCTGGTGGCCGAATCACCAAATTTATGGTTCTATGAAATTGTCAATGATAAACCTGTTCGTAAAGTATTAGTTGATGCGAAATACGCTGACGGTGGAAATGTAGAACACCAGCCCAATGGATTGTTCAGAGCTTTGGATAACTGGATCTACAATGCTAAATCGGGTAAGCGCTACAGAAAGAAAGAGGGTAAATGGCTTATTGAAAGAACTCATTTCCGCGGGCAATGGGGTATCACCCAGGATGATCAAGGCCGGATATTTTATAATAACAATTCTGAAAATCTTCAGGGAGATTATTTTAGTCCAGGTTTAGGTGCATCCAATGAAAATCAGCAAAGATTAGCCGGATTTTCTGAAAGTATTATTAAGAATAATAAAGTGTATCCTATCAGGCAGACTCCGGGTGTTAACCGGGCTTACCTGGCTGGCATACTTGACGATAGCCTTCGCTTGGTCAATTTTACAGCTGCATGCGGACCAGTAATTTTCAATAGTACTTTATTTGGTGCAGATTATTATGGAAATGCATTTGTTGCTGAACCCTCTGCAAATCTTATTAAGCGAAATATTCTGATTAATACAGGCTATATAGTTACTGGAAAACAGGCCTATACAGGCCGTGAATTTTTGGCAAGTACCGATGAACGGTTCAGACCTGTGAATTTATCAGTAGGGCCCGACGGCGCGCTGTATATTGTAGATATGTACCGTGGAATTATTCAACATAAAACCTATTTAACTCCGTATTTAAAAGGCCAGATTAAGGCAAGAGGTCTGTCTGATCCAATTAATTATGGTCGTATTTATAAAATAGTTCCCAATGGTAAGAAGGCTGAGAAATTGACTATTCCCAATGATTCAGATCGTTTAATTAAGCTATTGGATCATTCAAATGGCTGGGTTCGTAACAAGGCTCAGCAACTGATTGTTGATTCTAAAAATAAAGCGCTAGAAATTCCTTTAAGAGCACTATTAAATAATACCAGTAGGCCATTGGCAGCTGTTCATGCACTATGGTCAATGGAAGGATTGTCTGTTTTAAAGAAAGAGGATGTACTTCCGCTCTTGAAAAATAGTGACTGGACCATTCGAATGCAGGCATTAAACAGTGCTCCTTCTGTCATGAATAAGGATAACTATAAAGAGTTTTTGAACATTTTCAGGCTGTTGTTGAGTCACGATGATACCCTTGCAGCCCCATATCTGGCATTTTTGAATCCATATCTGGCATCATTTGATCCAATGGCTGCTAAACAATTATTGGCTGATTTGGCAAAAAAATATCCCAATAATATGTATGTAGCCGATGCGGTGATCAGCAATTTAAAGAACAGGGAAACAGTATTTTACGCTGAGCTTGCAGCTGATACGAGTGCTGCCATCAGTAAGCGATTGAAAAAGGTTATTGAAGATAAGGAGAAAAAGAGTGGAAATTCTGTGGATGTTTCAAAGGAATATCCGAAAGGTGCAAGCCTGTTTCGTTCAATTTGCCAAACATGCCATAGTGCTGATGGCAATGGAATAAATGGATTGGCGCCTCCTTTAAATAAGTCTGATTGGGTTACAGGAGATAAGAGCAGGTTGATAAAAGTTCTACTTTATGGTTTGAACGGACCAATAACAATCGGGACAAAAGTTTATAAGTCGCCTGAAATCAGCGGTGAAATGCCTGGACTTGCTTCGAATAGCAATTTTTCGGATGAGGACATTGCCCAGGTAGCCAATTATATCCGAAATTCATGGTCCAATAAGGGGGATAAAATTTCCAAGGAAACCGTATCTCAAATTCGTGAAAAGTACAAGGGCAGACAAAAGGCATTTAATGAGTTAGAGCTTAAGCAATAGTAGGATTTAGTAGAATCCTAAAAATTCAGATTTTGTTAGGACGGTATACTATGCCTATTTTAACAGTTCATTTACCAATTGATTTTTTACTTTAGATCATGCAAAATTTTGCTCCAATTGCTTTGTTCGTTTATAACCGTCCGGAACATACCAGGCGCACGATCAAGTTTTTAAAGCAAAATTTATTAGCAGAACAATCCCGCCTTTTTATTTTTTCTGATGCTTCTAAAAATCAAAGTAGCCAAATACTTGTTGAGCAAGTCAGGGAGATCATCAAATCTGTTGATGGATTTTTGGAGGTTCAGATCATTGAGCGAAAAAGCAATATGGGATTAGCTGATTCAATCATCGATGGAGTGAGCAGATTGGTAAAGGAGTATGGAAAGGTGATCGTATTTGAAGATGACCTAATCAGTTCCAGCTATACCCTGCAATATTTTAACGATGCGCTAAAACGGTATCAGAATGAAGAAAAGGTCATGCATATTGGGGCCTATATGTATGCTTTGAATGACGAGAGTTTACCAGAAACATTCTTTTACCGAGCGGCCACCAGCTGGGGATGGGCAACATGGGATCGTGCCTGGATTAATTTTGAGCCGGATATTGATCAACTAATTAGTCAATTTAACACGGAAAAAAAGCATCAGTTTTCTATTGAGGGGGCTATGAATTTTTGGAAGCAGATCCAAGAATTTAAAAGCGGAAAAAATAATTCCTGGGCTATTCGATGGTATGCCTCAATTTTTTTGAAGGGGGGATTAACACTAAATCCATCCCAATCATTAATTAATAATATTGGGCATGATGGTACTGGAATTCATTCCGGTTTGAATGACATTTATAATGTGATCATCAATCCACAACCTATCCATTCTTTTCCTGAAAAAATTATAGAGAATCAACAGGCTTATTGGTCTATTAAGGAGTTTCTTAAAAACAGGAAGGGTAATTTGTGGCAAAGAATACTTCGCTTTGCAAAACAGAAAATAAACCGTTCTTAAAGTTTATTTTTAGCCTCCAAGATGATGTAAGGTGATAAAACCTTTGATTCAAATGGGATGATAGTCGTGGCAACCTTACCAATAAACCAGATAGATTTAATAAAGGCCTTGCTGAGCCTTGATTTCTGATCCTTATTTTCAAGCCAGATACTGTATTTGCCAAGATAGGATGACTTAACTACTATTAAATCAAGCTCTTCCAATATATTTTTTAGCAATTCTGGATCCATACAATCGATATTATGTTTCAAATAATTATCTCGATCGAAAGTTTTTTGAACCCAGCCATTCACACCTCTAAAATTAGGGAGGGTAATCAATAAGGTGCCTTCGGGTTTTAAGAATTCCAGATGCCTCTTTATAATATCCTTTGTATCCTTAAAATGTTCTATTAAGCCACAAGAAAGTACCAAATCGTATTTTTCTTTTGGTTGATATTGGAAAAGATCTGCTTCAATTACGGTGATATCCTTTTCATTCAGACCATTTTTAGTTAATACCTTTCTTAAGATACCCGGATGAATGAAATAATCAAATAAGGTAGTGTTTACACCTAAATATTTTTTGAGGAATATGGAATAATAACCCGGAAATCCGCCAAGTTCTATAGCAGTTTGAATCTTATTTTTTTTAACTATTTGTTCCAGTTGCTGATGGAATAAATAATTCTTGTCAATTGAAATGGCCAGATCTGGCTTTGATTCCCAGTACTTTGTCCAGAATTTCTGGTCGGTTAATTTATTCTCCATGAATAAGCAAAGAAAACAAAAAGATTAGATATCAACATTATTTTAGAAAGGAATTGAGTTGTTAATGGAAATTAGTTCCTGCTGTTTTGTCAATGGGGGTGGTATTTAAATTAGTTGTTGAGAATCACCAACTATAGGAAAATGCTTGTTGGTGGCCAGCAAGCATGTATAATTTCATTCCGCTCGCAATGACAAAGCACTACCCACACGATGGCACTACGATTGTCATAGCGATGAGGTATCTTTCTTGTTATAGCGATGAAGTATCTTTCTTTTTATAGCGATGAGGCACTTTTTCTGTCATTGCGAGGAGGCACGACGAAGCAATCTCCTAATTTGAATTCAATTTCCTAAGGTTGGTGTTTTTCACCAAGAATATATGATTTCTTCCCGCTCATAGCCGCGGGGGCTTAGTTCTTTTTCTGTAGCCCGCCCGGATGAATCCGTTCGGACGGGCAAAAAAGAACCATGCCGAGGCGGTACGACGAGACCATGAGTGCCTTTAAAAAACAATAAATAAAAGCGAATAAACCCCACCGCTGCGCCTGCTGCTATGAAAGGTTCTGCGAGGGCTGGGGTTGTCATTGCCGCACCATTCAATGCGGAAGAAACGGTTATTAAAGGTCTGTGTCCGTAGGACTCCTTTGGAGCAAGCGTGGCGGAGAATAAAAATTGTGCTTCAGATTCATTAACCTTTTGCGCGGCATTGCTTGCCTGCTGTTCAGGATGACACGTGAATAGCGCTTAAAAAAAATTAATTAAAATTTAAAGTAAATGTCATCCCGAAACCTGCCCTTTAGCAGTTGAGGGACCTTCGTAGTTCTTAGTACAATTTTGCTTTCGTAACAGCTAAGTTCCTTCACTTTGTTCAGGGGTCGAAATTAAAAAGGTGATTTTTGAATTGATCATTAAACCAGAAAAGCCTATAAAAATAAACGGCCTCTTCAATATGAAAAGACCGTCATATCAACCTAAACTAAACTATTTAACTCTTTCAATATAATCGCCAGTACGAGTATCTACTCTTACTCTATCTCCCTGATTTACAAAAAGAGGGACACGAATCTCAATACCAGTTTCAACAGTAGCGCTCTTCAATGCATTTGTTGAAGTATCACCTTTAACGGCAGGCTCTGTGTAGGTTATTTCCAATTCAACATTTGAGGGTGCCTGGGCCATGATTGGCTCTTCACTTTCAAATGAAACAATCACATTCATTCCTTCCTTCAAGAATCTTGCTGCAGAACCAAAAAGGCTTTTCTCTACACTAAATTGCTCGAAGCTGGTATTATCCATGATCACGAAATAATCACCTTCTTCATAAAGATATTGGTAATCACTGGTTTCAACTCGGCAGATTTCTACCTGCTCATCAGTGCCCATTCTTGCTTCAACTATTTTTCCACTACGGATATTACGAAGTTTACCAATATAAAAAGCGCCGCCCTTACCGGGTGTGCGGTGAATAATTTCTTCTACAGTCACTAATTCGCCGTTGTAACGTAAAATGTTTCCTGATTTAATTTCTGACGCTTTTGCCATGATAATATTGGATTATTTCGAGGTTCGAAGATACTTGCATTTTATTAAATTTCCAAAGAAAACAGTCGATACAGGATCGCTAAATTTCCAAATTGTGAACCCTATTTATAATCTGCAATGTTTAACCGATGACTACAAAAACCATATTCCTGCTCTTGATTTGAACAAATAATGAGCAAACGATCAGAAGAAAAGGTTGAAGCTAAACTAAGGTACCAATCAAGGCCCTGCTGATCTAGATTGGTAGCTGGCTCATCCAGCAATAATAAAGCGGTATCCGAACAAAAAGCTAAGGCAAGTTTAAGTCTTTGTTTCATGCCCGAAGAAAAATATTTTATGGCTTTGAATTCTGAATTTTTCAAACCTAGGAGCTCAATAACAGCCTGTCTGTTTAAACCCTGACGGTATTTCTTAAAACGGAAATGAAAGTCAATCAGCTCTGTAAGTGTAAACTCTTCAATCAGCTCAAGGTAGGGTGCAGCCATACTCTGATGGATAAAGACTTTTTCCTGATCGATTAGGGTATCACCGTGCAAATAGCTGATCTTTCCCTCAGAACTACTTAGGCTTCCTGAAATAACTTGTAATAAAGTTGATTTTCCAGCACCATTGGCGCCAAGAACAGCATAAGAATTTCCAATTTCAAATTCATAGTTCATGTTCCTGAAAATCCATTCGCGGTTAAATCGACGTCCAATCTGCTCCAGGATAATTTTCATATTGGATATAAATTCAATGGATTCAGGTATTAAGAATTACCAAAACCTTTCATGACACCCCGGTTAGAATTGCGGATAAAATCAAGGATCTCATCACGAATTTCTGTTGGTTCACGTTCGGTTTCAATAATATCAAGAGCCCTACTAATATTTAATTTTTTAAGAAATATAGTCCGGTAAATGCCCTGTATTTCATTGATCTGCTCAGAAGAAAACCCTCTGCGTCGTAGTCCAACAGAGTTTATTCCTACATAAGATAATGGTTCACGACCCGCTTTGGTATAAGGTGGTACATCTTTTCGAACCAATGAGCCTCCCGAAATAATCGAGTGGGCACCGATTGAAACAAACTGATGAACTGCAGAAGCGCCTCCAATAAAGGCAAAATCCTGAACTTCAATATGACCTGCTAATTGCACTGAATTTGCGATAATTACATTATTCCCAATAACACAATCATGAGCAACGTGAACATAGGCCATAAGCAAACAGTTAGAGCCAATGGTGGTTGTATTTTTATCGAGAGCGGTTCCGCGATTTAAGGTTACACATTCGCGAATGATCGTATTATCACCAACAGTAACCGTTGAAGCTTCGCCTTTATATTTGAGGTCTTGTGGAGGTGCCGAAACAACTGCTCCAGGAAAAATACGGCAATTTTTGCCGATACGGGCTCCATCCATTATAGTTACATTCGATCCAATCCAAGTACCCTCGCCAATGACAACGTCACCGTAAATAGTTACAAATGGTTCGATTACTACATTTTCGGCAATTTTTGCCTGAGGATGGATATAGGCTAAGGGTTGGATCATACGCTTGCTTCGCTTTCTTTAATTCTGATTATTTGTGCCATCATCTCTGCTTCTACCACAACTTTCTCTCCAACCATACCTACACCTTTCATCTGGCAAATGCCTCTCCGGATGGGTTCCATCAAATCGCAACGGAAAATTATGGTGTCGCCCGGTAAAACCTGTGCCCGGAATCTTACTTTATCAATCTTTAAAAAATAAGTGAGATAATTTCGGGGATCTGGAACAGTACTCAAGACTAAAATTCCTCCAGTTTGTGCCATGGCTTCAATCTGAATTACACCCGGAAAAACAGGAGTTCCCGGGAAATGGCCCTTGAAAAACTCTTCGTTCATTGTTACATTTTTCACACCTACCACATGCGTTTTTGAAAGCTCAAGAATTTTATCAATGAACAAAAACGGTTGTCTGTGCGGCAAAATGTTCATGATCTGCACAACATCATATAATGGGGTTGAGTTGGGGTTATAGATCTGTACGTGCTTTTTGGTTTTTTCCTTTTTTATCTGTGCCTTTATTTTTCTGGCAAATGCCACATTTGCAGCATGCCCAGGTCTTGCAGCCATGATATGACCTTTTAAAGGAACTCCAATAAGGGCCAGGTCACCAATCATATCTAACAGTTTATGACGGGCAGGCTCATTTTGATGTCGAAGCTCAATATTATTTAAAATACCTTCTTTAGCCACATCAATGTCATCACGATTAAAGAGTTTAGCCAGGTTTTTTAATTCTTCTCTACTAACCTGCTTATCAACCACTACAATTGCATTATTTAAGTCTCCGCCTTTGATCAGATTATGCTTTAAAAGCATTTCCAACTCATGTAGAAAACAAAAGGTTCGACAGGAGGCAATTTCTTTCTTGAACTCTGAAAGTGTTGTAATTGCTGCATGCTGACTACCCAGTACCGGTGAATTGTAGTCAATCATACAAGTAAATCTATAATCATCCAATGGCATAGCCACCATCTCAACCTTACGATCGGGCTCGGAATAATGAATATTATGTGGTATGCTGTAGTATTCACGATAAGCTTCTTGATCAACAAATCCAGATTTTTCAAGAGCTTCGACAAACATGATCGAACTTCCATCCATAATTGGAATTTCAGGCCCATCAAGCTCAATAATCACATTATCAACCTCGGTACCTACCAAACTGGCCAATACATGCTCAACAGTGTTTACGCTAGCCCCATTTTGACTAATCGTAGTACCTCTTGAGGTATCGGTAACATTATCTACATCTGCATCTATGATAGGCGAACCCGGAAGATCAATACGCTTAAACTTATATCCATGGTTTTCTGGAGCAGGCTTAAAAGTCATCGTTGCCAAATGACCGGTATGTAATCCAACTCCAGTTACGGATATTTCAGTTTTAATTGTTCTTTGTTTTACATTCATAGCATTGAATTGTACAGCCTGAAACTGATTACAATAAACCTTTTTTAATTATATTCTCAAGTTCTTCAATCCTCTTTTCCAAATCCGGTAAACGTCTGGTAACCACCTGAACCTTTAAAGAATCTCTGAGGGGCATTAAAGGAAAACCATTCCAGCTCATATTTTCTTCTTTGATTGTATTATTAACGGCTGATTTTGCTCCGATAGTACTTCCATTTGAAATACTAATATGCCCAACAATACCTACCTGTCCGCCAATAATACAGTTCTCACCAATCTTGGTGCTTCCTGAAATTCCTGTCTGAGCTGCAATCACTGTATTGGATCCAATCTCAACATTATGTGCAATCTGGATCAGATTATCTAATTTAACACCTTTACGGATAATGGTTGAGCCCATTGTAGCCCTATCTATAGTGGTATTCGAACCAATTTCTACATCATCTTCAATAATAACATTTCCAATCTGACTTACCTTCTTGAATGATCCTTCTGTATTTTTCACGAATCCAAAACCATCACCACCTATGATAGCACCAGAATGTATGATCACATTATCACCTATGGTACAATTGAAATATACATTAACTCCAGCATATAAAGTGACATTCTTACCTACAATCACATTGTCTGCAAGGTAAGTATTAGGATAGATTTTAGTACCATCACCTACTTTAACATGAGGTCCGATATAAGCAAGGGCACCAATAAATACATCCTTTCCGAGAATTGCAGTGGGATGTACAAAACTTGGTGTCTCAATACCACTTTTCTTTGATTTTATAAGTTCGTCATACTTTTCTAAAAGAACTGAAAATGCACTGTAAGCATTCTTAACCCTAATTAGAGTAGCCTTTGAAGGATGAGCAGGAATAAAGTCTTCATTAATAATAATAACAGAGGCCCCCGAAGTATAAAAAAATTGTTCATACTTGGAATTAGCAAGGAAAGATAATGAGCCCATACTAGCCTCCTCAATCTTAGATAGCTGATTTACCGTCACGTCAGGATTACCTTCTACAGTCCCCTCAAGTAATAATCCAATCTGATGTGCAGTTAATTGCATTTCACAAATTTATGTGTTATAAGTTAACGAACAAATTTTGAACCTATTAGCATGTCTATTAATTGACATTTTTTAATTCTTTTAGGTAACAAAGTATATATTTCTGTACCGTTCTGGCCAATGATTCCAGATTTGAATTATCTGACGCCTTTGCAATATCCTGAATAGAACCGTCTTTCATTAATATTTTAATACTTCCATCACCTACACTATAAGCTTTATTCTTTATGGTATCAGTAAATACGAAATAAGAAGTGTCATCATCAGAAATTTCGAATTCATCTGTCACTTTATCTGCAAGATCATTGATTATTTCGATTGCTGGAGGTTCATTCGTGATTTCAACCTGATACAAATTCCTACTGATTAGGTGTGAACAAAGTGTTGAAAGGATAAGATCCTCATCATTAACCCAAACCTTTATTGAAGTAAATATATCGTTATCATCCAGCTTGGTAAATCGTTCAATATTCCGAGGATCATTTTTAAATTCTTCCCTGTTTATGGAATTCTTTAAAAAATAGGAAAAGCATGGACTCGCAAATAAGTTTCTACCCTCACCCGTCAATTCTTTTGCCCTTTCCAATATTTTAACAAGCATTTGCTCAGCAGCAATCACGGTTTTGTGAAGATAGACTTGCCAGTACATCAGCCTGCGGGCTATTAAAAATTTTTCAATAGAATAAATGCCTTTCTCTTCAACAACCAGCTGATCATCAACTACGTCCAACATTTTTATTATCCGGTCAAAGCTGATCACACCCTCAGACACTCCCGTAAAAAAACTATCTCGGTTAAGATAATCCATACGGTCAAGGTCCAATTGTCCTGAAACTAATTGATATAAAAATTTCTTGTGATAACGGTTATTGAATATTTCTAAAGCTAGTCCAAGCTTTCCGTCAAACTCACGGTTTAGATTATCCATCAAGAGCGTTGAAATATGTTCGTGCGAAACTCCATCTACAATGGTATGCTCCAAGGCATGAGAAAATGGTCCATGCCCAATATCGTGAAGTAAAATTGCAACTATTACCGCCTCTTCTTCCTGATAAGAAATTGCCTGTCCTTTACTTTTTATAGTTTCTAGGGCAAGACCCATTAAATGCATGGCACCCAATGCATGATGAAAACGCGTATGTAGAGCACCCGGATAAACCAGATGAGTCATTCCCAGTTGTTTTATATAGCGCAAACGCTGAACATAGGGGTGCTGGATCAGATCATAGACCAGATCGGATGGGATGGTGATGAAACCGTAAACAGGATCATTTATTATTTTCTTCTTATTCAAGATTCGAGCCTTAAGACACAAAAATTGTTATTTTTAATGACAATTGAATGTATAAAAATTTCGATGGACGAATATTTGCTAAATTTACGGTCAAATGCAGGAAACAACCATACTATGGGCAGACGATGAGATCGACCTGTTAAAACCACATATACTCTTTTTGAATGAAAAGGGATACAAGATTAAAACTGTTACAAACGGAAATGATGCGCTGGATTGTTTCATCAAAGAAAATTTTGATCTGGTATTTCTGGATGAAAATATGCCGGGTTTAACGGGCCTAGAAACTCTGGCTAGAATAAAAACAATTGATCCGGATATTCCAATCGTACTCATTACAAAAAACGAGGAAGAATATATGATGGAAGACGCTATTGGTTTTAAGATCGATGATTATCTGATTAAACCGGTTAATCCAAAACAAATTCTTCTTACTATAAAAAAACTGATTGATAATAAACGATTGATCAGCGAAAAAACATCCATGGCCTACCGTCAAGATTTCAGGACACTGGGTATGACCCTAAATGAAAATCTTAGCTTTAGGGAGTGGGTTGACTTTTATAAAAAATTGGTTTACTGGGAGCTGTCTCTCGAAAAATTGGAAGATGAAGGAATGCACGAAATATTAACTGTGCAAAAATCAGAGGCCAATGTACAGTTCTCAAAATTCATTGAAAAAAACTACCTGAAGTGGCTAAAAGATCCGGATACCGGGCCTATCACTTCCAATCAATTGTTTGTCAAAAAGGTTTTTCCTGCTATGGAAGTCAATAAACCAACTTTTTTTATTCTGATAGATAATTTAAGGTATGACCAGTGGAAAATGATCAATTCCTTATTAATGGATCATTACCGAATAGACGAAGAAGACAGCTATTACAGTATTTTACCTACTGCCACCCAATACGCCAGAAATGCTATATTTTCAGGATTAATGCCCCTAGAAATGGAACGCCGCTTTCCAAATATGTGGCAGAATGATGAGGACGAAGGTGGAAAGAATCTATTTGAAGAAAAATTTCTGGCAGACCAGATACATAGAGTCATGCGAAAAGGATGCAAGCACTCTTACAATAAGATCCTCACTTTTGAGCAGGGGAAAAATATTAATGAAAACATCAACAATTTAATGGGCAATGACCTGAATGTTATTGTCTATAATTTTGTGGATATGCTGTCTCATGCAAGAACCGATATGGCTATGATCAGGGAGCTTGCTAATGATGAAGCCGCCTACCGTTCATTAACCCTTTCCTGGTTTGAGCATTCACCGCTTCTGGATATGTTAAAAAAGCTGTCTCAGAAAAATATTAAATTAATCATTACCACCGACCATGGAACGATACGGGTTAAACATCCAAGAAAAGTAGTCGGCGACAAGAACACCAATTCAAATTTGAGATATAAACAAGGTAAAAATCTCAATTTTAATCCAAAAGAGGTGTTTCATATTAAAAACCCACATGAAGCAATGCTTCCAAAACTTCACATGAGCTCCAATTTTATTTTTGCAAAGGAGGATAGTTATTTTGTGTATCCGAATAACTACAACCACTTTGTTAATTATTTTAATGAAACCTTCCAGCATGGTGGTATTTCAATGGAAGAAATGATTGTTCCTTTCGTAACCTATAGCCCAAAATAATTCTTTGTTTATTTTTGAGCTATGGAAATTCTAATCGATCATCAAAATAAGTTGCCAATTGCAGCATCTTCCTTGCTAAAATTTGCTGGAAACGAAAAGATATTTTTGTTTAGCGGTGAAATGGGAGCCGGAAAAACGACTCTAATCAAATCGTTATGCCTTGAATTGGGCATGGTAGATAATGTGAGTAGCCCAACGTACTCCATAGTCAACGAGTACGTGTTCCCGAAAGGAAAAATTTATCATTTTGACTTCTTTCGAATTAAAAATGAAGTAGAAGCATTTGACATTGGCTTTGAAGAATACCTGATGTCGGGCGAATACTGTTTTATCGAATGGCCCGAAATGATCTCTGGTCTATGGCCAGCACATTTTATTGAAATAAAAATAGTTGAAGATGAACAGGGGTCCCGGAAAATTTCTGCCAAAATAATTTGAAACAAATTTTATGTGAATTTAAGAGTTCTCAATTTTTAAAAATTTCGTACCTTCCTATTCCTTATTAAAACCCAAATGATGAGTGTATTATCAGACATTGCAAAACAGGCCATGATGCAGCCGCAAGAGGCGATGTTAGCGGTTAAAAATAAAAAAAACAGCCTTTATATTGGAATTCCAAAAGAAACCTCATTTCAGGAAAACAGGATTGCGCTAACCCCTTTATCTGTTGGCTTACTTGTACAAAATGGACATGAAGTAGTTATTGAGACGGGTGCTGGAATTGCTGCCAACTTTAATGATAATCATTATAGTGAACAGGGCGCTATGATCGTTTATGACAAAAAGGAGGTTTATAAAGCCGACCTGATTATAAAAATAGCCCCACCTACAGAAGATGAAGTATCCATGATGAAGATGGGACAGGTATTATTCTCTGCACTGCAAATGTCAACCATAAAGGTGGAGTATCTTCAGTCTTTGATGAAGAAGAACATCACAGCACTTTCATTTGAATATCTTCGAGATGAAGGTAATGTTTTGACGGTGGTAAGAGCTATGAGCGAAATTGTTGGGGCAACCTCTATATTAATTGCTGCCGAATATCTGAGTAATGTTTTTGAAGGCAAGGGACTAATGCTTGGAGGAATTACCGGAGTTCCACCTACAGAAATAGTTATTTTAGGTGCCGGAACTGTAGGCGAATACGCAGCAAGGACAGCACTTGCTTTGGGAGCCGAAGTGAAAGTTTTTGACAGTTCCATTTACAAACTCCGCAGACTTCAAAACAATATTGGCAGCCGTGTTTTTACCTCAGTGATTCAGCCGGTTGTTTTACAAAAATCACTTTTAAGTTGCGATGTTGCAATTGGAGCAATCCGTGCCGAACACGGTAGAAGTCCTTGTATCGTTTCGGAAGAAACGGTGAGTAAAATGAAGCCCAATTCTGTAATTATTGATGTAAGTATTGATCAGGGAGGATGTTTCGAAACTTCAAGTATCACCAATCATACCATTCCGACCTTCAGAAAGCATGATGTGATTCATTATTGTGTTCCTAATATTGCTTCTCGTGTTTCTCGTACAGCAACTTATGCCCTAACCAATATATTTACCCCCATTCTTATTGATATTGGTGAAATGGGCGGAATCATGAACCTAATCTGGGAAAGACCAGGAATTCGGAATGCAATTTATTTATATCAGGGGAAATTGACCAATAAAGACCTTTCCGATCGTTTTAATATTCCAATGAAAGATCTAGATCTACTGATCGTATCCAATAGATAATGCGGAAAATCTTTTTATTAATCCTCTTTTTGGGATGCCTGAAAACTCAGGCTCAGCAAAACAACCCTTTTGGATTACTGATCATAAATGAATTACAGGCATACAAAGCATCTATACTGATTGACAAGAATAAGGAGCTTGTTGAAATTAAGAAATTCATACCCAATTTAAAGCTGGATATACGTTATGCCAGTAAAAATAACTTTGCAAAGCAGGCGGTTTATAAACAGGCAAGGGCATTTGCAAGGCTGCCAGTAGTTAATGCGCTTAGCAAAGTTCAAAATGAATTAAACAAATTGGGCCTGGGATTAAAGATTTTTGACGGATACCGACCCTACAGTGTTACGGTAAAATTCTTTGATATTGCTACCGATAAAAGTTTTGTTGCCAACCCAAAAGACGGATCAAGGCATAACCGCGGATGCGCCATCGATCTAACTTTGATCAATCTCCGCACTGGCAAAGAATTGGAAATGCCCACCCCATACGACAGCTTTGCTCCTGAGGCTGCCGCCGATTTCAAAGATCTGCTTCCATCAGTTATTCAAAATAGGGAGTTACTACGTTCCACCATGGAGAAAAACGGATTCAAGGTTCTGAATAATGAATGGTGGCATTTTGATTATAATAACTGGAAAAGCTTTGAAATCATGGATATTCCCTTTGAAAATCTCTAGGGAGTTTTAAAATGTATCCAAAGAATTTAATTGTTTATAACTCGTGTAATTTAAAAATATTACCTAGATCTTTATTATTTCAGGACCAGATATTTTACTAACATGGCAAATACATAGCCCTCCAGAAATGACAAACTCAGCCGTAAGCTTAGAATTGTTCTTAGGATTACTTGCCGAAACTAATACTATATCGCCTTTCTCAGAAAGTTCTTTTTGGTCAGCGTCGCTTGCCACTACATAAATTCCCAGACCTTGTATACTATTAGTCTGACTCATTGATCGGCCAGTCCGCTTGTTTACTGCACTAAAGTTATTTACAAGTAGAGGGTCACCATAATCATCAATAAATTTAACCGTTATCGTTCTGAATTCTTTGGTGCAGACCATATTTTCACAAACTACAGGTTCAGAACTTGAACAGGAACCAAGAAATACAACCAGAATTAAGAAAAAATTTGAAACACCTTTCATCGCTTAATAGTTTAGATTGATAAACATATTAATTTCTATAAAAACAAAAAAGAATTTACTTAAGCAATTGAATTCGGTGAAGTTATAGTTAAATTAAATGGCAAAAGAAACACAAAAAAGGAAGTTTATTTTTTTTACGCATCTAAATTATCTCAAATGAGGCTTTGTACAAACTTCTCATCGTTCTGTAATTTTATTAGTATAAACTAATAAATAATATACATATTCGGTTCAAATTCTAAATTTGTAGATTACAATAAACTAAACCATTATAAAAATTGACTATGACAACAAAATTACGCAACATACGGGCTACTGTTTTGGCAGCACTTTTAATTGCAATGGGTTTGAATGACATACAAGCTCAAGATCGAAGAAGGAGTGATGCTCCAGCACAAGAGCCCGCTAAACCGGTTACACCGGCCGCAGCGCCTGCTCCACCTAAATCAGGCATTAAGCCATATAAAGAGGTAATTACAGATAAAGCAAAAACAGATGAGGGACTTTTTAAAGTACATCGTCTAGATGGCAAATATTTTTACGAGATTCCCGATTCCCTGTTTAACCGCGAAATGCTGGTAGTTACCCGCTATGCAAAAACACCAACAGTTGACGGAACCTATGGAGGTGAAGAATTAAATGAGCAGATCTGGAAATGGCAAAAACGCGATAAGCAGGTATTTATCCGCATCCCTTCATACCGAAACATAGCCGGCCAAAAAACAGACATGTTTGAATCCGTAAAAAACTCGAATTTAGAAGCAGTATTATCGGCTTTTGATATCAAAGCGATCAATAAAGATGCCGCTTCGGTAGTAATCGATGTGACAGAATTATTTTCAAAAGATGTACAATCGCTTGGATTACCTCAGCAAGTTCGTACCCAATATAAAATTAGTGTAATGGATGAATCTCGTACCTATATTGATACGATCAAATCTTTTCCAACCAATATTGAGGTGCGTTCTTTAAAAACATACCGTGCTTCAGACGCTCCGGGCGACAAATCAATTGGTTCAATGACTGTTGAAATTAATAATTCGATGTTATTGTTACCCAAAAATCCATACAAAGCACGTTTTTCGGATGATAGAGTCGGATTTTTCGGACAAAGTCAAACCGATTATGGTCTTGATGCTCAAAAAGCACAGGTTACAAGATATATCCACCGCTGGAAACTCGAACCAAAAGATCCTGAAGCTTATAAGCGTGGTGAATTAGTTGAACCTAAAAAACAAATCGTCTACTACATAGATCCAGCTACACCATTAAAGTGGAGACCCTATCTGATTGCAGGGGTAAATGATTGGAATGCAGCATTTGAAGCAGCCGGATTTAAAAATGCAATCACTGCATTAGAGGCTCCTACTAACGACCCTGATTGGTCACCTGAAGATGCCCGTTATTCTGTAATCCGTTATTTTGCATCAAACATTGCCAATGCATATGGACCACATATATCTGATCCGCGCTCTGGCGAAATTATGGAATCTGACATTGGTTGGTACCATAATGTAATGAACCTTGTTCGTAATTGGTTCTTTGTTCAAACTGCTGCAATAAACCCAGATGCTCGCACTCCGAAATTTAAAGATGAAGTAATGGGCCAATTGATTCGTTTTGTTTCATCCCACGAGGTAGGACATACGTTAGGGCTTCCACATAATTTTGGATCAAGCGTTGCATACCCCGTTGATTCACTTCGTTCACCTTCTTTCACAAAAAGAATGGGCGGTACCGCGCCATCAATCATGGACTATGCTCGTTTCAACTATATCGCACAACCGGGGGATGAAGGAGTTGTTTTATACCCTGGTATTGGTGATTATGATAAATGGGCTATCAAATGGGGATACTCCTGGTTTGATAATCAAACCCCAGAAGAAGAAGCAAAAACTTTAAATAAATGGACCATTGAAAGATCCGGAAACCCTGCTTATTTCTATGGCCAACAAACTAGTAATCCCATTGATCCAAGAGCTCAATCTGAAGATCTAGGTGATGATGCGGTAAAGGCATCTCAATATGGAATTGCTAATTTAAAGCGTATACTTCCAAATATTGAAAAATGGACGTATGAAGAAGGTAAACCTTACGATAACCTAAAAGAACTTTACGGTGAAGTTCTAGGACAATGGAATCGTTATATGGGGCATGTACGTTCTAATATTGGTGGAATCTATGAAAACGATAAAACCTATGAGCAAAAGGGACCAGTTTATACCCATGTTGCCAAAGCAAAACAAAAAACCGCACTTAAATTCATTAATGATCAGGCTTTCTTGACACCAACATGGATGCTTGATCAACAAGTATTAAATAAATTTGATAATGCGGGAATTGTTGATCGCTTGAGAAGAACACAGGTTGGCGTTTTAAATGGAATCCTTGATTTTTCACGTTTAAGCAGGGTGATCGATAATTCTGTAAAGAATGGAGCCAATGCATATGATATGGGAGAACTACTTTCAGATCTTAGAAATGGTATCTGGTCAGAATTAAAAACAGGTGCTAATGTAGATACTTATCGTCGTAATTTACAGAGAGCTTATATTGAAAGAATGTCCTACCTGTTAAATGAGAATGAAAGTCCAGTTCCGTCTCAATTTGCAGCATTTGCTGGTCCACAGATTGATGTATCCCAGTCTGATATCCGCCCAATGGCAAGACAGGAACTTAAGTTATTATCAGCTCAGGTTAAGTCATCCATACCAAAATACTCTAGTACGGTGATCAAATCACATCTTGAAGATGTACTTGCTCGCATAGAGGAAGCTTTAGATCCAAAGAAATAAAGTTCATACTCACAAAAGCCCTATGCCATAACTGGCATAGGGCTTTTTTATAGGTGCATATTCAATTTATTAGTAACAAAAAATGAAAGCGTTTTTATTTAGCACCTACTTTTCAATTTTAATATCTTTTGGACTTTTTGCTCAATCCGACTCTCTTGCAGTGGTAAATGCGGAATGGAAAAAAGAACAAATAAGTCCTGGGGTTATCCTAAAAACATACTGGTTTCAAAACACTCTTTTCAATTCCAATCAGTTTGTTAGTGTCCTGGAAATCAAACAAAAGAAAAAATTTGAATTTGATATTGGCTATGAAACTAAAAAACTAATTACGACAAGTGATTTCGGAAAACAAGCAAATGCAATAGCTGCCCTTAATGGAACTTTTTTTGATATTGCAAATGGAGGATCGGTTGATCATATAAAATCTGATGGAATTGTAATCAACAAGAATCGGCTTGGAAAAAATGGAAGCAGAGCTGGACACCAAAGTTCGGCGCTTGTAATTAACAAGGGTAAGATCAGTATTGCCAAATGGGATGGAACAGCAGATTGGGAAAATTCAATTGAAGGAGAAGATATCATGGTTAGCGGACCACTGCTCATTATGAATCAAATACATGAAAAACTGGATCCTGCTAATGCATTTAACAAAACCAGACACCCGAGAACAGTGGTAGCAATTGCAAAAAACAAACGGATCTTGTTTATCACAGTAGATGGTCGGAACATCAACTCTGCCGGAATGAGCTTATTTGAACTAAGCAAAATGATGAGCTGGCTCAAAGCTGATGATGCAATTAATCTTGACGGTGGCGGATCTACCACCTTATGGATCAATAATTACAACGAGAACGGCATTGTAAACTTCCCTACTGATAATAAAAAATGGGATCATGAAGGACAGAGAAAAGTAGCAAATGTGGTACTTCTAAAGAAAAAACAATAGGAATGTTTAAACCACATTCTTAATTGTTGTTGTTTCCCTAAGATTATACCAATAATGAACATATTTCGCTAATTTCATTTTAATAAATTGACGGTTAAATTAACCATGAAGGCATCAGAGGAAAAGTACGTCTATCTAATTACCAAAATTGACGGTTTTATCCGCAAATATTACCTCAATAAGGTTGTAAAAGGCTCTATATTCCTAATCTCTTCTCTTTTTGTAGCCTATATTGTTGTTATAATGGCTGAATATTTTGGGCATTTTGATCCAATTGTTCGAAGTATACTTTTCTACACTTTCATTGCCGTAAACCTGTTTGTTATTGCCGCTTATATTTTAATTCCCCTATTGTCATACTTCCAACTAGGCAACACTCTATCCCATGAACAGGCTTCAGCTATCATCGGGCATCACTTTGCACCGATAAAAGATAAGCTACTGAACACACTTCAATTAAAAAAACTTTCCGATTTAAATCCTGAACAGCGCTCACTCATTGACGCGAGCATCAATCAGAAAATTGCAGATCTCGGGCCGGTTCGGTTTACTTCAGCAATACATATAAAAGAAAATCGTAAGTATTTGAAATATGCAGTAGCTCCAATGGCAATTATTGTTTTTATTTTCTTTGCTTCACCATCTATTTTAAGTGAAAGTACCGAGCGGTTAATCAATCATACTAAACAATTCATAAAAGAAGCACCATTCCGCTTCGAAATACAAAATGAAAATTTATTAGCTGTCCAGGGAAGCGATTATACCCTAATGGTAAAGCTTATTGGGAATGAGATTCCATCTGAACTTTATCTTGAAGATGGAGTTAATACCTTCAAGCTAAACAAAGAAAATACCATACGCTTTAATTATACATTTAAGAACCTTCAGAAAAATAAAAAAATAAGACTTAGGGGTGGTGAATTTAGTTCTAGCGACTATTTGCTAGAAGTTAAAGCAAAGCCCAGCATTATTAATTTTGAAGTATTTATCGAATATCCAGCATACTTAAATAAGCGAAATGATAGGTTTGAGAATTCAGGAGATATAACCGTTCCTGAAGGATCCAAAATCAATTGGAAATTCAATGCACAAAACAGTGAACAGCTTGATATAAAAATAGACAATAAAAAATTTCTGATTGGACAAGCAAACAATAGGTTATTCAATTTTACACATAAAGCCACAAAAGACCTTATCTATAGTGTAAAACCAATCAATAAGGGTGTAGAATCATCTCAGGCAGTAAGCTATCAACTGAGGGTGATTCCTGATCTGTCACCCGCTATTGAGATCAATGAAAAACGAGATTCTGTCAATAATAAACTGCTTTATTTTGTAGGGCAAATCAATGATGATCATGGGTTTTCTAAGGTAACCTTCAATTACAGACCAGTAGCTCAAGATCAGGCGAACAAAATAAAACCAGTTATAAAATCGGTGGAATTCGACAAGAATACTCTTCAGAGTAATTTCCTTCAAACCTGGAACACAAGCGAAACCGGAGCCGAGCCTGGTGAACAAATTGAATATTATTTCGAAGTATTTGATAATGATGGGGTTAATGGGCCCAAAGCAAGCAGATCGACTATTAAAACACTGAAGTTGCCATCAGAAAAAGAAATTGAAGAGCAAGTGGAAAAAAACACTAAGCAAATCAAGGAAAAGATGGAACAAGCCATTAAAAAGTCTATTCAGGTAGATAAGGAAGCCAAAAAACTAAATCAAGATCTGCTCAATAAAACAAAGCTATCCTACGAAGAAAAAAAACAAGTTGA
>CAIJME010000248.1 GCA_903821625.1 uncultured Sphingobacteriales bacterium
GCTCAAGCAATTAAGCGTGAAGAATTGGGAAATCTTTCTCAGGGATCTGTAGCGGATATTGCGATATTTAAGATCACTAACGGAAAATATGGATGGCCTGTAAGAGGCGGTAAAATTGAAGGATCTCAACGATTTCAAACTGAAATGACATTAAGAGCTGGAAATGTTGTTTATGATTTAGATGGAATTTCTCAGCCAGCAGGGCCGGCACCAGTACGCTGATTTTAACTGATATTTAGTTAGTTAATAAAAGGAGCAATTTCTATTGGAATTGCTCCTTTTTTGTGTCCTCAATACTATTAATAAATCTAATCTTATCTTCTTTTAAGGTTAGAATAGATTTTCTTTTTAAAATAATGGATCAAATTGCTTGATATTATCTTATCGGTTATTATGTTAGTTGTAGCAATAATTTGAATGACTTTAGCTAGATCAATAAATACTAACTTTATCTTTAGTTTGATTAGTTATTTTATCTAAAAATATTTACCATGCTCTCATCGATGCAAATACCTTATTCAATGTTCTTGAAATTTTCATTATTTATTTTTAATATAATTTTCTGCACCAATTTGTTGGCTGTGGAAGTGAATAAAGGCCAACAAATTATTGCATTTGATCCTTACTGGAAATTTAATATTGACCCTAATAGTGAGGGCTTAGAAAAGAAATGGCATACTTCAAGTTTTAATGATGCTGCTTGGACCATGATGTCAGTGCCGGGTAATTGGGATTTGTACAATGAATACGCTAACTATAAGGGTACTGCCTGGTATAGGACTTCTTTTAAAACTCCGTTAGTAAAAAATAAGCAGATTATTCTATCCCTTGGAGAAGTTGGCATGTCCTATAAAATTTTTCTCAATGGAAAACAGCTGGCAGATATTCTATGCGGCAATTATATGGAACAATTCGACATTACTAAATTGTTGAAAGCTGGTATAAACAATGTGCTGTCAGTACAAATAGACAATAGTCTTAACTATGGTGCCTACTGGAGTTGGGGTGGTTTTAGAAGGCCTGTTTCTTTATTGGTAAGGGAGCCTGTATTTATAGAACAACAACAAATCACTTCCGATCCAGACTTATTTAATGGAACAGCGAATGTAAGTACCAAAGTTTTTTTAAAAAATGAAACCAATGTAGATAAAGTAATTTCACTTAAACAGCAAATTAGCCTAAATGGTGTGGCATTGACTTATTCTTCTCCAGAAAGTATAAAACTAGCTGCCCATACTGAAAAAGTGTATGTTTTTAATAGGCCACTTAGCAAATCGCAAGTTAAGCTTTGGCATTTTGACCATCCAACATTATACAAGAGTACGGTTACTTTGCAGGATCAAAATGGGATTGTGTTTCAGCAAACTGCTCGCTTTGGTATTCGTAAAATAGAAATTGATGGTTTACGGTTTTTATTGAACGGTGAATCTGTCAGGCTTGCTGGCTATAACTGGGTGGCTGATGACCGTACCACAGGAAACACCCTTCCTGAATTTAGATTTAAGGAAGATATTGATTTGATGAAAACTGCGGGAGCCAATATGGCCCGTATTTCGCACCGCCCACTTCCCGATGATGTGATGGATTATCTAGATGAGAAAGGGATTTTAGTCTTGGCAGAATTTAATAATTGGCCTCCCTATATGAATGCAGAAAGTGAGGAGCCAAAAATCTTTGCCAAAAAATTGGTAGAACAAAATTTCAATCATCCTAGCATTTTTGGTTGGAGCATAGGAAATGAAAATGGTAGTCTTAAAGATTTTCCGAAGGTAAACGAATATTTTTCTTCAATAATTGATTATATCAAAAAAATTGATAGAAATCGTTTCGTAACCTATGTGTCTCATACCGCTGATTTTCAGGATAATGATGCTGTAAAATTTTGTGATTTGATCATGATGAACAAATATGGAAATTTTGAAAAAGCAGTCGACAACTTAAAAATTCGATATCCTAATAAAATAGTTTTTCTTTCTGAATACGGCGCCCATGCAGATAACCTCATTTATGATACTCCTAATAATTCTACGTTTAAAAGCTTAATGGTTGATAATCTTAGAAGTAAAGAAAATCTTATTGGTTATTCTATATGGACATTCAATGATTACAGAAGTAGTTACCAAACTCCTGTTCCTTCGGTTTCAACACCACTCCACCAACATAGACAATGGGGGGTTGTTGATGTATATCGGAATAAGAAAAGAGCATACCGACAGATGCAGAATTTTTATGCACCGATTTCAGATTTGCAATTATCTATTAATACATTAACGGGTCAAAAGATGCAATCAGATATTGTGCTGGTTCCAAGAAAAAAAATGGATATCCCTGCCTATGAATTAAAAGGATATCAATTAGTTTGGGAATTACGTAACAGTAAAAATGAAAATTCGTCAATGGGTACAATTCCATTGGATAATATCCTCCCTGGTACTGAAAGTAAGTTTTACCAGGTAAAGTTTAAAAGGTCAGACAGCGATATGTTCTTTAAACTTTCACTATTATCGCCAACAGGCTATGTAGTAAAGGATACCACACATTTTTTTGCACCGCCTCCCGCTCCTAGTAAAATTCAATTATTAACTGGTACAAAAGAAGCCAGGCTTATCTTTGAAAAGTCACCAATGGCTACTGAATATCAAGTAAAGTATCGGGTGGTTGACAGTGTTGAAACCGAAATGAAACCAACCATAGATCATTATACAGATATCACAAACCTTGTTATGGGTAAAACATATGAATTTTGGGTAGTAGCAAAAAATGGCTTTGGTGAAAGTGCCCGCTCAGAAATAAAAACATATACACCTAAACCTGGATATATGTTGCTTCCACCTATAATTTGGTTATCTGAGCCCGGTGATCATTCTTTTTTTGTAGGATATTCATTTTATTGGAGTGATGCCTCTTATGAAGTTAGATACGGTACTGATTTAACTAAAAAAGAGAATTGGAAAACAAATCGGACTACTAATTTTTCAATGATCCAAGTGCCTAAATTAGAGAATGGTAAAACCTATTATTATCAATTGCGTAAGTTGAGTTTGTATTATGGCTCGGTAAACGAATGGAGTGAAATAAAGCAGGTAATACCTAATGCAGGTCATCAATTTGGTACAATCAGTATTCAGGGCTTTAAGCAAACAGCCAATGAGTTGGTCGTCTCTTTTTCAGGTGCTAAAAATGCAAAGGGGTATAACATTATTTGCAATGTTAAAAACAAGAAGAAAGCATATTATGTCAATCAATCAATTTCAGGTTTAACAAAATTAATATTAGAGGATGACTCAGTAGTAGAATCACTTGAAATATTCGCGAATTAGAAATATATGCTATGAAAAAATCAAGGTATTTTGTATTTGTAGCTCCATTTCTATTTTTAATTTTTGGACTAGTATTAAGAGGAATAGGTCAGCCCTTATTATTTGATGTTAATCCGCGGTATGAAGTTAAAGATCTGTCAGAATTTACTGATTCAAATGAATTTAGCATTCGAAGTGGCCTGCCCAATTTCTTCAAAAAAATCAAGCAAAACAATTCATCAATAAAAGTTGCTTTTTTAGGTGGAAGTATTACCCGCGCTGATGAGCAATACAGGTTACAAATCACTAATTACATTCAATCAATTAATACTTCTTGCGTAGTCAAAGGCATTAATGCAGGTGTTTCAGGTACCGGATCAGATTTAGGCGCTTGTCGTTTGTATGAACAAGTACTTCAATATAATCCAGATTTGGTTTTTGTTGAATTTGCGGTAAATGGAGGAACAAGCCAAGCCATAGAAGGCATTGTTCGTCAAATTAGACAACATAATGCAGCAACTGACATCTGCTTCATTTATACCATTGCAAGGGAGCAGTACATGATCTATGCAGCAGGTCAGGTGCCTGACAATATCAAAAAACTAGAACTTATTGCTGATTATTACCAGATCCCTTCAGTGCACATGGGTCTTTATCCTGCACTATTAGAAAAAAGAAATCAATTGATTTGGAAGAGTAATCTTCCTGTTGAAAATAAAATTGTATTCTCAAATGATGGTGTTCATCCTACAGAAGCTGGCGGAAATTTATACGCTCAGTCAATAGCAAGGGCATTAAAAAAAATAAGTGATGTAGAGGGTACTTCTTTCCGGAAAAAAAGAAAGCCGATTTTTAAAAATAATTTGATTGATGCAACCATGTTTTCGCTCAATCAGTATGGCGTGTATAGTTCTGGCTGGCAATTTATAAATACAGATGATGTACCCGCGCTAAAACAATTTGCACCCTGGTTCAAAGAAGTTTTGAGCGCCTCCGCTTCAGGAGAAACGTATACTTTTACCTTTAGAGGGAGTGGATTTGGTATTTTTGATATTGGCGGACCAGAAGTTGGACAATTAGAGATTGTTGTTGATGGAAAGGAAGTACAGTTAGTAAAATCACCAGAAACTACTTTGCTTAGCCTATCTGAAGATAAAAATGTAGGCACTAACTTATTAAATCGATTCAATCAATACTGCAATAACCGATATAGGGGTCAGTATGAGTTTATTGAATTGCCTAAAGGTAAACATGAAGTTCAATTGAAATTATCAGCTGAGCTACCCGATAAAAAGGCTATACTCGGGTCATCAAATTTGGATGACTACACAAAACATCCTGAAAAGTATTTTCAGTACAAAGTTTATTTAGGCAGAATATTGCTAAATGGGAAACCCCTCCGGTAAGAGAATTCAAATTAACATAATCAAGCTAATAAATTCTTTTTTTTCGTTATAATAGGCGATTTTATTGAAATAGTTTCAATTATAATGATCTGTTTGGTTGCATCTATTTATAAGATAAAACTAAATGTGCGTTTATTTTGTTGAAATTCCGAATGGGTTTTAACGTAAATTTCAATACTCAAATGTGCTTTCAATTTACAAGGTACTTTTATTGCACTAATACTTTAAATGTTTTTTCATAACCCCGGGGAAATCAGCCAGAGCGATCTCCGGTTCCGCAATTTCTGGATGCCATAATTTCTCCCATTCAAAACTATAATAGCCTTTATAATTATTTTTTGATAAAATATCTAAAGCCTCAAAAATAGGAACCTCGCCTTGTCCTAGTAGTTTATATTCTAGTTTATCTCCTATCAATTTGGCATCCTTAATATGCGTATGGCGTATGTATTTCTTTAATTTAGCATACACGAGTGATGGTGATTCTTTGGTGATGGTCCACATGTTTGCAATATCCCAAACTAGTGCAATATTGGGATGCGATACACCCTCCATAACCTTTAATATATCATCAGAGCCCGAAAAATCGCCATGGGTTTCAAGTAAAACAGTCACATTGCGTGATTTTGCATATTCGCCAAGAATCAAGAGGTTTTCTATTACCGTACCAATGGTTTGATCTTTTGTCCTACCCTTTGGAAATTTATTAGGGAATACCCTCACAAATGGGCAATTGATTTTTTGTGCCAGATCAATAAAAGCCTTGGCTTCAGCCATACTTTTTTCCTTATCCGGCCCTTCATGAAAGTGCATATTGGCTGATGCC
>CAIJME010000249.1 GCA_903821625.1 uncultured Sphingobacteriales bacterium
AAAATATCAAGTATCAGTAATGAATTATTAGCTTCTGAACCCCTATTGTTGGAATTGAAAAATAGTTTGGAAATTAAACAATCGCGCTTGCTCAATTATCAGCAAGAATATAATGAACTTTCTGATTCGCTTAACACCAAATCGGGATTTTATAACCAGGAAAACATACGGTTTCATCAGCAGCAGAATAAAGTTTCGGGAATTGAAAAAGACCTCGAATACCGTGAAAGTCAGCAGCGTTCTCTTGAAACCAGAATAGAATTAAATCAGGTAGAAATAGAAAAAACAGATTTAAGTATTAAAGAAGCCCTACTTTTTGCTGATCATTCTGATGAAGACCTGATTGCGATGTATGTACAAAAGGATGAATTTGAAAATGCGTTAAAAGATTCAGAACAGGTCTATTATGCTTCTAGAGGAAAGATTGCTGAGGTTGAAGAAAATATAAGTTTACTCCGTCGTAATAAAGATCAGTCAGACTTAATTAGCAATGACTTAAAGGATCAGAAAACCGCAATTAAACTAGATTTAAATGCATTAAAAGAGCGTTTATCAGTTGAATTTTCAATTGATATTTCAGATCTTTTAGATGATGAAAAAAGTCCAGATCACGGATCAGAAAACGAGGCAGATTTGCGTGAAAAAACAGACCGACTCAAAAGGCAATTGGATGAATTTGGCGCTATTAATCCAATGGCTATGGAAGCCTATCAGGAGATGAATGAACGTTTCACTTTTATTCAAACCCAGAAAAAAGATCTTTCAGAAGCAAAAGCTTCCTTATTACAAACCATTAAAGAAATAGACGATACTGCTAAAGAAAAGTTTATGGATGCTTTTATAAATGTAAGAAAACATTTTATAGAGGTTTTTCGGTCACTATTTAATGACGAAGATAGTTGTGATCTGATATTAGCTGACCCTTCAAATCCATTAGAATCTGATATTGATATCATAGCAAGGCCAAAAGGGAAAAGACCACTTTCTATCAATCAATTATCAGGAGGTGAAAAAACTCTGACTGCTACTGCGATACTATTTTCATTGTATTTATTGAAACCTGCCCCATTCTGTATATTTGATGAGGTAGATGCACCTCTTGACGATACCAATATCGACAAGTTCAATAATATCATTCGTGAGTTTTCTGACCGCTCACAATTTATTATAGTATCACATAATAAGAGAACAATTGCAAGCACAGACATTATTTATGGAGTTACAATGGCCGAACAAGGAGTATCAAGAGTGGTTGCAGTTGACATCCGCGAAGTTGCTTAATTAAAAACTGATCATCTCAAATTCATCATTAACACTAATCTGATTAACCAATTGAAAAAACTAATACTAGCCTTAGCATTACTTTCAGTTTTTTGTGCAAATGCACAGAATATAGACCGATCTAGCTTACTGAAAGATATAGAAACTCTATCATCAGATCTGTTTGCAGGTAGAAAAACTGGGACAGAAGGTAATAAGGCCGCTGCAGAATATATCGCTAAACGGTTTAAAGAGACAGGTTTAAAATCATTTCAGGATCATTATAGACATCCATTTAGTTTTAAAAACAGGAAGTCTGAGCTGATCAATGGAACCAATCTGATTGGATTTGTAAAGGGCAAAACAGATGATGTTATTGTAATTTCAGCACATTATGATCATGTAGGAGTTAATAATTCTATGATATATAATGGAGCAGATGATAATGCCTCAGGAGTATCCGTTTTATTAGGAATTGCAGAATATTTCAAGGTTCACAAACCTCGAAATACACTGTTGTTTATTGCCTTTGATGCTGAAGAAATGGGGCTTCAGGGAGCTTATGCTTTTTTAAAGGAACCTATAATACCCAGAAAATCTATTATAATGAATGTTAATATGGATATGGTTTCTCATAATGACAGGTCAGAGCTTTATGCTGTTGGAACTTATAAAACACCAATTTTAAAAGAGATACTTGAAGATGCAGATGAAAATACAGGTATAAATATTCTTTTTGGACATGATATTCCTGGTTCAGGCAAGGATGACTGGACCATGCAAAGCGATCAGGGTCCTTTTGCAAAAGAAAATATACCATTTATTTATTTCGGAGTCGAAGATCATGATGATTACCATAAGCCCAGTGATAAATTCGCAACTATCAATCAGAACTTCTTCCATTCAGCTTCTACGGCTATATTAAGGAGTATCCTTAAGATTGATAAGGACTTAAATAAGATTAAGGCAAATTCCACAGATTCCTTAAAAACAAAATAGCTATCTTTGAAAAGCAAGCTGTTCTATCGCCGTGATGCAAATCAAGGAGGAAAGTCCGGGCAACACAGAGCATTCTGCTTCCTAACAGGAAGGCTTCATGAAAATGGAGACGGAAAGTGCCACAGAAAATATACTTCCCGCTTAGGTGGGTAAAGGTGAAAATGTGAGGTAAGAGCTCACAGTATTTTTTGGTGACATAGAGTACGGTAAACCCCAGGAGTTGAAAGACCAAATAGGTTCCGGAAGCGAAGCTGCTCGTTTCCTTATGTCGCTGATGTGACATTATCCGGAATGGGTAGGTCGTTAGACCATACAAGCAATTGTATGGCTAGATAAATGATAGAATTTCCGATTTATCGGGAAACAGAACCCGGCTTACAGGCTTGCTTTTTTTTAACTTATTTCCTGAAATAGAAATCTAACAATTTTACAGAACGTATAGGCTTTCTAGCTTTCCACTTTCTAGCTTTAAGCTTTTAGCTTTATCCTTTCAGCTTTCAGCTTTAAGCTTCCCCCTCAATTAGAGTGTTTTTATTTCTGCTACTAATTTTTGAAGTACTGATTTTGCATCTCCAAATAACATGGAAGATTTAGGTTGGAAAAAGAGCTCATTTTCAATACCCGCATAACCAGGATTCATACTCCTTTTATTAATAATAACCAATTTAGAAAGTTCTACATCAAGAACCGGCATTCCATAAATTGGAGATCCAGGATCTGTTTTGGCTGCAGGATTCACCACATCATTTGCTCCAAGCACCAAAACAACATCTGTTTGAGAAAATTCTTCATTGGCATGTTCCATTTCCAGCAATCTGGCATAATCTACATCTGCTTCGGCAAGAAGTACATTCATATGTCCAGGCATACGGCCAGCAACTGGATGGATCGCATAATTTACTTCAACACCTTTGTCGGATAATAATTTTTCAAGTTCATGGCATACGTGCTGAGCCTGAGCAACTGCCAAGCCATATCCCGGAACAATCATAACTTTTTTTGCATAACTCATTACAACTGCTGAATCACTGATACTTATCTCTTTATAAGCTCCCTGATCTTTACTTGCAGAACCGGCTGAAGAACCTCCAAAAGAGCCAATCAAAACATTACTCAATGGTCGGTTCATTGCTTTACACATCAGTATGGTTAAAATTGTACCGGCCGAACCCACTAAAATACCACCTGTAAGCATTACTGGATTATCATATAAAAATCCACCAAAGGCTGCTGCAACCCCAGTAAATGAATTTAACAATGAAATAACAACGGGCATATCTGCACCACCAATTGGCAATACAAAGAACAATCCATAAATAATTGACAATACAAAAACTAAATAGAATAAAGACCCTGCTGCAGGATCACCTGATATGATTAGGTATGCTGAAAGACAGATAATCACAGCAAAAATAACAAGGTTCATAATATGCTGACCATTGAATGCAAAATCCTTAATTCTTCCATTCAGTTTGGCCCAGGCCACCATACTACCAGCAAAAGAGATTGTACCAATAATCAAACCTGCAAAAATGATCAAGAGTGTTCCACTGTTAACTGCTCCACCCAATTGGATTTGATGATTAAGATGATCGAATTCTACTATTGAAATTAATGCAGCACAAGCACCTCCCATTCCGTTAAATAAACTAACCATTTCTGGCATAGCGGTCATCTTTACCTTTTTTGCAGCTATTGTACCCAAAACAGTACCAATGATTAATGCTGCGAATATCCAGATGTAATTTCCGAGTTTTATACCTTGTTCTTCATACAAAAAAATGGTCCCCAAAATAGATATGGCCATTCCAGCTGCTGCGATAAGGTTACCTTTTCTAGCACTTTCAGGATGACTTAACATCTTTAATCCGATAATAAAAGTTACAGATCCGATCAGGTAACAAATGATTAGTATATTTAATTCCATTCTATTCTAAATTTCTTTTTATAACATTATATATAGTAATTAGCCAACAGCGCTAAATTTCTATTTCTTCTTTTTAAACATTTCAAGCATGCGGTCTGTAACCACAAATCCTCCAACCACATTCAAGGTACCTAAGATTACAGCCAAAAACCCAAGAATAAGCGCAAGCAGATTATTGCTCTCAGCTTTCCCCATAACTATAATCGCACCAATTATCACAACACCATGAATAGCATTTGCACCACTCATCAGGGGAGTATGTAATACACTGGGTACGCGTCCAATAACTTCAATTCCTAAAAATACACTCAGAATTACGATGTAAATCATTTCCTGATGCAGCGATAGCCAGCTAAACATTGTTTCCATATATATGTTGGTTGTTGATTAAACTTTTATTAATAAAACTAATTACGAAAACTAATTACGATTTACGAATTACGAAAACTAATTACGAATTACGAATTACCTAAAACTTACTACTTATTACTTATTACTTACAACTTATTACTTACTACTTAAAACTTCCTTCACTCTTGCATTACATACCTCACCATTATAGGTTATACAAGCACCCTTTACCAAATCATCTTCAAAATTAAGATTGATTTGACCTTCAGCTCCAAATATTAACTGAAGAAAATTCAAAATATTCTTTCCATAGAGCTTACTTGCATCAGAGGGCATAGTACCCTGTAGATTCGAATTGCCTATAATGGTTACATTTTTATAAACCACAGTTTCACTGTCTTTAGTTTTCGTGGTGTTACCACCAGTAGCAGATGCCAAATCAATAATCAGTGAACCAGTTTTCATTGAATCGAGAATACTGTCAGGTAAAAGTATTGGAGCTTTCTTTCCAGGTATTTGAGCAGTAGTGATGATCACATCTGCTTTTGCAGCAACTTCAGCAATTCGCTGCTGTTGTTTTTGCTTGTACTCTTCAGTTTGATCAACAGCATATCCACCTGCTTTTGAGGCATCAAGAGCTCCTTCAACCTCAATAAATTTGGCTCCCAAACTCATCACTTCTTCTTTTACAGCAGGTCTGGTATCAAATACTTCCACTACAGCGCCTAATCTCTTAGCAGTTGCAATGGCCTGAAGCCCTGCTACACCTGCTCCTAATATCATCACTTTAGCTGGTGCAATACTTCCGGCAGCGGTCATGAACATTGGGAAATATTTTGGTAACTGCATGGCAGCAAGTAATACTGCCTTATAACCTGCAATATTGGCTTGTGAGCTAAGGATATCCATACTCTGAGCCCTAGTGGTACGGGGTAGCATATCCATACTAAAGGTTGTTAAACCTTTAGATGCCCAATCTTTTATTAATGTAAAATTTGCAAGCGGATTATAAACTCCTAAAACAACTGCATTCTTTTTTAAATTTTTTAAATCATCTGTTGTAAGCAGATTTATACTGAGCAGAATATCAGAGTTCTTCAATACATTTTCTCGGGAGCTCAACTCGGCACCCTGCTCTGTATATGATGAGTCGGATGCAAAAGCATGGCTACCGCAATTATGCTCTGCCAATACATGAATATTTTGTTTTTTGAGTGCCGCGATGTGCTCGGGAATTAAAGAAACCCTGGATTCTGTAGTCGGTTCGCGTAAGATGCCAATAGTCATTGAATTCGCTATATATTAGTTTCTAGCGAAATTAGCAAAAAAAATGTAGTAGTCAGAAACTCTGCGTAAAAATAATACAAAATCTAATTTATTTAAAAATTAGGCGTAATTCACTTGTCACAACAAATCTCATAATTAGAAGAACTAATCCATAATTTAAGCTTAAAAAACTATATTTGCGATTCAGATGAAGTACATACGTAATTTTTGCATAATTGCTCATATAGACCACGGTAAAAGCACATTAGCTGACCGTCTTTTAGAGTATACCAATACAATCACACAGCGTGAATCACAAGCTCAGTTACTTGATGATATGGATTTGGAACGCGAGCGCGGGATAACAATTAAGAGTCATGCTATTCAAATGGATTATATCCAGGATGGGCAACCTTATGTTCTAAATCTAATTGATACACCTGGCCATGTTGATTTTTCTTATGAAGTTTCCCGTTCAATTGCTGCCTGCGAAGGTGCATTATTGATTGTAGATGCTTCACAGGGTATACAGGCACAAACCATTTCAAATTTATATTTAGCCTTAGAACATGATCTGGAGATTATTCCGATCTTAAATAAGATGGACCTTCCAGGTGCTATGCCTGAAGAAGTAAAAGACCAGATTATTGAACTGATCGGTTGCAAACGTGAAGAAATCATTCCCGCTTCGGGTAAAACAGGACTAGGAGTCGATGCTATACTTCGAGCTATTGTAGAACGGGTACCATCTCCAAAAGGAAATCCTGATGGTGAATTACAAGCCCTGATATTTGATTCGGTATTTAATTCTTTCAGAGGAATTATTGCCTATTTTAAAGTTTTGAATGGCGAAATTCGTAAAGGTGACCGGGTAAAATTCGTAGCCACCGATAAAGATTATATCGCTGAAGAAGTTGGGACATTAAAACTTACACAAAAGGCTAAAGATGTCATTAAAACAGGTGATGTGGGTTATATCATATCCGGAATAAAAGAAGCACGTGAAGTAAAGGTTGGTGATACCATTACGCATAGAGATAAACCAAGTAAAGAGCC
>CAIJME010000250.1 GCA_903821625.1 uncultured Sphingobacteriales bacterium
CAGCGGTAGCATTTTGGTACTTTTTTGCCCGTCCGAACGGATTCATCCGGGCGGGCTATAGAAAAAGGACTAGGCCCCCGCGGCTATGAGCGGAATGAAATGATAAAATGCTTGGTGGGTAACACCAAGCACTTTCCTATAGTCGATGATTCTCAACTCTAAAATTAAAAACCACCCCCTTTTATTCCCCCGCTCCAATGGAGTCCTTTGGACCAGCGGTGGACACTAAGCGCCTAAGGAAAATTTGATTTTAATATTAAATTAAAAGCTTTTTTCGAAATCTCATTATCCGATATGCTGTCCCCCGCGGTTATGAGCGGAATGAAATTATAAACTGCTTGCTTGGTAACACCAAGCATTGAAATTTAATTAAATCAGTACAACGAATTTTTATTGAGGTCTTTTGAACAAACCCCCATAAACACCTTTTCCAAGGATATGCCCTTGTATGGCCTGCATCACTTTGGCTCTGGTTTCAAAAGGATCATTATTCACTGCCGGAAAATCCAATTTAATGTCGAGTGCGATGATCTCAAACATATAATGATGCAAGGGGCCATTTGCGGCGGCACCAGGGCCTCGGTAAACCGGACCGGTTACACTGATCTGGTTGCTTCCATCACGCAAACTCGCTCCTCTTGGTAATCCCTCAGGAAGGCCAGTTGCATTTGCAGGAATATTCCAAACCAACCAATGCACCTGATCATCTGTGGTTTTATTACGTACAAAATCTAGATCATGCATGTGAAGCAGTAGACTCTGCGTACCGGCAGGAACATTAGTCCAGGTTAAAGCAGGAGAAGTTCCTTCTCCAGGAGCTGCTCCTGGTGCTGCCTGACTATATTTGATGGGTATGATCGTTCCATCAGCAAATGCTGTTGTGGAGAGAGTCATTGGAGGAATTTGTGCAAATGTAGAGAACGCTAAAGCACTAAGAAATACAAAAGTAAAAACTATCTTTTTCATGGTCATTTAATTGAATTTATGTTAAGCAAAATACTAAATATGAGTGTAAAATCAATGAAGATTTCATACTAGCAGTGTTGAGTTCGAAAAAAAATACAGAATGCTTAAACAATTAATGTTTCAAAAGAAAGTTGTATTGTTCCTGATCAGTCGATGAATTATAAAGGATTTGAATGATGTTTTTTTCAATCCTAAATAATACGCGGCAACCTGGTTTTATTTTGATGGATTTTTCAATGCAAAAGCCACATAACTATCTCCTTTTGACATTCCAAGCTTAGTTCCACCACAGGCTATAACAATATATTGCTTACCATTCAATTGATATGTTGAAGGGGTGGCAAAACCTGAAGCTGGTAAAGGATATTCCCAAACTATTTTACCGGTTTTTTTATCAATTGCGCGGAAGGTATTATCCTTGGTTGCAGCGATGAATAATAGTCCGCTAGCTGTAACCAGGGGTCCACCGTAATTTTCTGTTCCAGTTACTGGAATACCTTTTTTAGTAAATTCTTTTATCTCCCCCAATGGAATTTGCCAAAGGTGCTGACCTGTATTCAGATTAATAGCAGTAAGAGTTCCCCATGGCGGGGTAATTGCCGGGTATCCCCTTTCATCTAGGAATTTATTATACCCATTAAACCGATAGGGCACATCTGGATATTTATCTTTTGCAACAGAAAGTGCTTCCTCTTTTTCTTCACCAAAAATATAAGATATAATGGCTTGCTTTTCCTGATCCGAAATTTGGCTAAAGCCAGGCATCATTCCCTTTCCATTTTTAATCAGATTGGTAACAGCTGTACGGCCAAGACGTTCGCGGACTCCCACTAATGCAGGGTAACCACTTTGTGGATTTCCTGAAAAATCAGCTTTATGACAGGTCTGGCAATTATTCAGATACAATGACTTACCGGTACTTGCAACATTTGAAACCTTATCTTTTTTACTCAGACTGAATAGCCAAGCCATCTCATTGGAATTAACATACATTATACCTTCCTTATCAACTGCCGGCCCACCCCATTCTGCTGCCCCATCAGGGCCAGGAAAAATAATGGATTCTTTAAAGTCGAGCGGATGAAATGGTCCTTTATTGGCGTTCCTGTAAATGGTAAGCAAAGAATCTCTTTTAGAAGAAAAATGGGTGATGTCATTTTCTGTTATCGAATTTCTAGCAAATGGTTTTGGCAAACGTGGTATGGGCTGAGTAGGCCAAGTTTCTTCGCCAGG
>CAIJME010000251.1 GCA_903821625.1 uncultured Sphingobacteriales bacterium
AAATGGGAACTAAAATTGCGGAAGACCATTTTCAGAAGCTGATTTAAAAAAAATCTTTAAGGTCTAAACGTTACCCCAGCCATGAGTTAAGACGTCTGCAATATGCATTGTTTTGATCTTTATATCATGCTGATCAATATAAGCTTGCAGATTTAATAAACATGAAGAATCTGTTGAAATTATATAGTCAGCACTCATGTCTAAAGCATTATTTACTTTTTGTTCTGCCATTGCACTTGAAATACCATCAAATTTAACTGCAAATGTGCCACCGAATCCGCAACATACATCAGTATCCTTCATTTCTACAAGTTCAAGTCCATGAACTTTACTTAACAATTGCCTCGGTTCAGCCTTAATATTACATTCTCTCAAACCTGCACAAGAATCATGATAAACAGCTTTTCCTTCGAGTTCGGCGCCGAAATAATCCTTTTTAATAATATTAACGAGGAAATCACTTAATTCATGAATATTACTTTGAATAGCTCTGCATTTATTATGAACTACTGTGTTAGTAAACAGATCATTATAAGAATTTTTGACCATCCCAGTACAGGAAGCAGATGGTGATACGATATAATTAGTTTCAGAAAAATCATTCAGGAATTTGCCCCCAACTATTTTTGCTTCTTCCCAGAAACCTGCATTGTATGCTGGTTGTCCACAACAAGTCTGTTCCGTATTATAAACCACCTTACATCCAGCTTTTTCAAGTATTTTAATGGTATTAAAAGCTGTTTGTGGATAAAGTTGATCAATAAAACAGGGAATGAATAATTCAACGGTCATAGGTAATTTCTTAAACAGCGCTAAATTCAGAAAAAAAAACTAATCCTTTGCTAAAGAAGCCGAAGAATCTGTTTTTATAAAAAAGATCGACACTAAAATCAATAAACCTATTATAAAAAATCCAGCAAGGCTTATTGCTGAATTTCGCATACTACCTGTAAATTCTTCAATATATGCGAAACTAGATAAACCAATCACTATTGCCAATTTTTCAGTAACATCATAAAAACTAAAGAATGAAGCGGTATCCGGAGTATTTTCAGGCAAAAATTTGGAATAAGTAGATCTTGAGATAGATTGTATTCCTCCCATAACTAATCCCACAATAGCAGCTACTGCATAGAACTGGCCTTCATTTTGAATATAATAGGCTCCAACACAAACTCCAATCCAAACTAAAATAACTGCAATAATAACCTGAATATTGCCGTATTTCTTTGCAAAGTATGACATGATCAATGCCCCCAAAATGGCTACAAGCTGTATAATTAGAATAATTGCAATCAATTTAGCAGTCCCCAGTTTTAGAACCTTTTCACCAAATCCAGCCGCTACAAGCATTATGGTTTGCACTCCCATTGAGTAAAAAAAGAATCCAAGTAGAAACCTTTTTAGGATAGCCATTTCATTTAACTGATGCCATACTTTAACAAGCTCTTGAAACCCACTTTTAACATCTATTTTAGATAATTTACTGTAATTTGGGCTTCCTGCAGGAAGTTTTTTAAATGTGATCTGAGAAAACGATATCCACCAAATACCAACTAGTAAAAAGGATAATCGCGCAGGTAAGGATGGGTCTGAAATTCCAAATAATTCAGGTTTTAAAACAAAAATAAAGCAAATAATTTGCAATAAAACACTGCCTACATAACCATAAGAAAACCCTTTAGCACTAACTTTATCCTGTTGATCGACTGAAGCTATTTCAGGCAGATATGAATTATTAAACATAGCTCCTCCGATATAACCCATAGCAGCAAGAGTAAAACAAATGATACCTAGTTCGAGTGTTTCGAGCTTAAAAAAGAATAACCCTGCACAGGCCAAACTTCCAATATAGGTAAAGACCATCATAAACACCTTTTTATTACCTCTGAAATCTGCAATAGATGACAAAACCGGCAGGATTAATGCCATAATCAAATATGCTACTGATAATGCATAATTTGAAAGAGCTGTATTTGTAAATTCTCTTCCAAAAAACATAACCTTATCTCCATTTTGCTCGGTTGTTGTAATGATGGTATAGTATGCCGGGAAAATTGTTGAGGTAATTACCAAGTTATAGGCAGAATTTGACCAATCAAACATGGCCCATGCCTTAATGGTAGATTTATTATTTTGCATTTTTAGATCAATACGTTTTTAATCAAAACTCCGCTTAAAAAGATCGAAGGTTTTGAATAATATAAGTCTGAAAATAAAGAAAATATTCAATCTTCAAGATAATTATGATTATTAATTGCTTTAACAATTTACATTCCTGATTTAATATATATAATTTCACCAATTTGT
>CAIJME010000252.1 GCA_903821625.1 uncultured Sphingobacteriales bacterium
CATTGAAGAAATACTGGCCAGTCGCTTTGAGCCCGTAGAACTCCGTGGAACTCCAATAGGAGCGATCCCCAAAACCACGAATTTCATTCTTGTTTAAATATAAAAATTTCAATTCATCTATGGTTGGTAAACGCCAACCTTCCCCCAATACTTTACAAGCTTTATTGGCATCATCCCAATTCATATCATCTTTAGGAAAATCATATTGCGCAACTTCTATCTTGCCAATTTTGATGGGCTTATCTATCATAATTTTTTTAATTTCTTCTTGAGATGCCATTTTAATTAAATCTTCTTTTGATATATCCTTTAAACCAACATAGTCGTTATCATTTAAAGAAAACAATTTTGTTAATACTGATTTAGGATCTATTTTAACGGCGCGAACATAGGTAGTGTTGTCCTTACTGTCGTAGCCATTGAAGAAATACTGGCCAGTCGCTTTGAGCCCGTAGAACTCCGTGGAACTCCAATAGGAGCGATCCCCAAAACCACGAATTTCATTCTTGTTTAAATATAAAAATTTCAATTCATCTTTGGTAGGTAAACGCCAACCTTCCCCCAATGCTTCACAAGCTTTTTTGGCATCATCCCATTTCATTACTTCTGGAAAATCAATTTTAGCAACTAACAGATGATCAATTATTATTGGCTCAACTATTATACTTTTTTTAATTAAATCAAATTTTATTCTTTTTTTAATTTCATATTGAGGATCTGTTTTAACAGTCCGAATATTTTTTCTTCCAAAGTGAAGGTCGAAGTTCTGCTTGCCATTGTCGAAATTCTGAAACAAAGAGTAATCTTTGTCGCGATCGAAAGAACTCCAATAGCCGCCACCAGAAAAACCACCAATTATATTCTTGTTTAAATATAATAAATTCAATTCAGATGGGGTAGGTAAACGCCAACCTTCCCCTAACATTTGAATTAGAATATATTCTGGCAAATCATTTTGAGCAACTAACAGATGATCAATTGATATTGGCTTACCTATTGTTCTTTTAATAATTTCTATTTCTGCTTTATCGTAAAACTTCTTTAATTCATTATATGATGCTTTGCCGGTAATAGAAAGCATATCTATACGATATGTATTAGAAAGATCAGTGAAATCATGAAAAGCCCTAATTACATCATCAGGCTTCATTCCTTTTTTATAATTTGAAAGCAACTTTTTGATTTGATCTATAAAAGATTTATCACTCTCTTCTCTTCTTTTAATTTGTATTTTTGATTCGGCTTCATAATCAAAATTACTCGTGCTTGACTTTGTTGTTTTACAAAGATTATATTCCCTGCCTTGGTTATCAAAAATTTTACTTGGATTGCCATACCCATCTCTTATCAAATCATATCGATACTCTTTTCCTTGAAATTGAATTTTCAATACTTCCGTTGGATTACCTTTACCATATAGGTCAAAAGTTCCTGTTACTCTACTCACAATACTTCCACTTGAGTTATATCTAACCATCTCCGCATTACCTCCACCAAACATAGTTACAGAAATAGAACCATAACAAAAGGTAAAGTCCTTTTGGGAGAATGAGTCAATTGCAAAAAAGACAAAAAAAGCTAAAAAAAGTACACATTTTTTCATAATATTATATCTAATTGAATTACTAAAAAGCCCTAACAGCCCGAACATCGGACTTGAACTCCTTATAGTCACGCAGCTGATCGCCATTATTGAAGTCCTGACGCGTCACGTAGACATTATTGTAAGCATAGCTCTCAGTGGAACTCCAATAGGGAAGATCCTTAGCAAAACCACCAATCTTACCTTTGTTTTGGAATAAAAGATTCAATTCATCTTCATCTGGTAATCTCCAACCTTGACCTAATGCTTCACAAGATTCTTTAGCATCATCCCAATTCATTTCTTTAGGGAAGTCATACTGCGCAACTTCTAAATTTCCAATTTTGATGGGCTTACCTATGATATTTTTATAGTCTGTGTTACTTTTTGGCGGTTCTGTCACACAGCTTGTTAATAACGTTATTAATAGAATTGCAAATAATTTTTTCATATACTAATTTACAACAATTAATTATAATTCATTTTAAATATAAGATGTTCAACTATGTTTCAACAATACCAAATTTTTATTAATAACCTATTGAATAACAATAATATATATTATAATTTCGAGTCTAGTAAATTCTAGAACTAAAGGATTTATTAAAAACCCGAAATATACCAATTTCCAAACCGCCTCACTAAATAAACTTTCTCTTGGTATTCCGTAATAGGAGTTTTCAGCCACATTAGAACATAGCCTCTATCACCAAAATCTGTACTAACAAATTTTCCATTTATAAATGAAAATCGCATTTGGTATAATTCATCTATACGTTTACTGTCA
>CAIJME010000253.1 GCA_903821625.1 uncultured Sphingobacteriales bacterium
CGATTATAATCATCAACTCTATAAAGAATTTCCTAGAAAAGATGATTGGTTTCATATTTCAGAAGGCATTACCTTATTTTACAACCTAGGTTTAGGCGATCCTAAACTTTCTGAAAATGTAAAACGTGCCAAACGATTTGCTGGATTTTACATGAATGAAGATCCTGAAGCACAAAATTTCAATACCGAATACAAAACTATAAAATCTATTTTTACAGGAAGCGAAGGCCCTGCAACTACATCAAGCGCGGTGTATAACTTGCGTTATGGTCATACTTCTCTTGCTCCTGTCTTAGAATACCTTGAACCGGAGTGGCATGAAAAACCTGAACGACAGAAAGAGATACAAGAACTATATGACCAGATTATTACCCGCACCGATGTGCCGGTCAATTTATTAGCTACCGGCCTAATAACCAATGCATATTTGTACACTGGCGAAGAAAAATACAAAAAATGGGTGATTGACTATGTAGATGCCTGGATGAAGCGTATTACCGAAAACGGAGGTCTGCTTCCAGATAACATTGGTCAAACCGGTAAAATCGGAGAATATAGAAATGGTCAATGGTGGGGTGGTTTGTATGGCTGGTATGGCCGTTACGGAATTTTAATGGAATACTCTGCACTTTCAGTAGCTACTGAATGTGCCTATATGCTAACAGGCGATCCTAAATATCTTGATCTGCTCCGAGGCCAAATAAACAGTATCATGCAGAGAGCCAAGTTCACCAAAGAAGGTCAAATGCTGGTACCCTACCGGTATAAAAAAGAGGGTTGGTATAGTTATCGACCCATGATGATTCAGGATTTAGCACACCTATGGCATGCTTCTATGGACCCGGAAGATTGGAAAAAAATTGAGGTATTAATGAAGGGCAATAAATTCCACCCACTGTGGGATGAAGGCATTTGGGGTCAGAATACTCTTGGAGAGCTTGATACGGTTGTATGGAAAAAGGCTGAACCATTTGACTGGAATCGTGAAGAAAGCATGGGTGACCGCACATTTGGGACTACAGAACATGCACGGCTCATGTACTATGCAGGAAAAAATCCCGACTGGCCTTTGGAGGTACTAAAAGCAGATTATACCGAGGTGATGAAAAGAATGAACTTTATGCAGAATGATCCGCGTAATATTTATAGTATTCAAAAAGATGATTTATACCCAAATAATCCTGTAATTACCAAAGGGCTTGTTCAAACCACTATGGGGACACCCCAAACGGTTTATAATGGTGGATTGCTGCGTGCAACGGTCAGATATTTTGATGGTGATCTGCAAAGACCTGGGCTTCCTCAGGATGTTTCCGCTCTGGTAGATGGTATTCAGGCAAATGAAACTAAGTTACACCTGGTCAATTTGAATCCTGTACAAACCCGCAAATTGATCATTCAATCCGGAGCTTTTGGAGAACATTCATTTACTGAAGTAGCTGAAGGTCAAAGTAAAATTGCCGTGAATGGATCTTATTTTATGGTCGAATTGCCTCCTGCAAGTTCCATACATTTAACTATTGGCATGAAACGTTTTGTAAATAAACCATCCTACTCTTTTCCATGGGATAAAAAATATTCCAACTAGGACTAGCAATAAGCAATAAAAAATAAATAACAGATAGATTTACCCAATGCAAGAATTATGGACAAGTTAAACTCAAGAAAATTCATTAAAAGAACTATGGCGCTTTGCCTTTCTGGAATGATGATTTATACGGGTTGCATGGTTTATCCTACGCTGGTCAAAAAATCTAGTCGGGAACGCACCTGGGCAGTTTACAAAGCGGATGCCGAGGGTACCGGCTATTCTGTTCTAAACCAGATCAATACCGAAAATGTTCAACAGCTGAAACTGGCCTGGACTCATACATTCAGCGATGCCCCTAAAGGCTCAAGAGGTGGAAACAGCGAAAGCAATCCCATCATACTTGATGGAGTGATGTATACCCTATCGGCCAGACATCGTGTTTACGCTATAAACGCCTCAACGGGAGAGCAAATATGGAGTTTTGACCCTTTCAATGGTGAAGCCGGCGGTGGCATAGGCAGAGGAGTTACCTATTGGGAACAAGGCACAGATAAACGTATACTTTTTACGGGTGGCGATAATCTTTTTGCATTGAATGCAACAACAGGGATTCCTATCCCCTCATTTGGTAATAAGGGCCGAGTTAGTATGAATATTGGGATGCGCGGCGATCCCGAAAAAATTTCTGTAATCCCCACCTCACCAGGGATTGTTTATCAGGATTTACTAATCATCGGTAACGAGGTTTCAGAATTATATGGTGCCGAGCCAGGGCATATCCGGGCTTATA
Source organism: uncultured Sphingobacteriales bacterium (assembly GCA_903821625.1). GTDB lineage: Bacteria > Bacteroidota > Bacteroidia > Sphingobacteriales > Sphingobacteriaceae > Daejeonella. Next base: position 2,322 of record CAIJME010000253.1, read on the forward strand.
ATATCATTAGCGGTAAACTCGAATGGACTTTTCATACGGTACCACAACCGGGTGAATTTGGTTATGATACCTGGCCTAAAGAAGCATGGAAATATGTGGGTGGTACCAATAACTGGGGTGGGATGAGTTTAGATGAAGCACGCGGCATGGTATTTTTTGGAACAGGCTCACCTACTTATGATTACTATGGTAAAGATCGGATTGGAATGAACCTGTTTGGAAATTCTGTTGTGGCACTTGATGCAAGAACAGGTAAATACAGGTGGCATTTTCAGACCGTTCATCATGATCTTTGGGATTATGATCTTCCGGCAGCTCCAAATCTGATCACGGTAACTCATCAGGGCAAAAAGATTGATGCAGTTGCTCAAACATCAAAATTAGGGTATATCTATACCTTTAACCGCGACACTGGCGAGCCATTATTCCCGATTGAGGAACGTGCGGTCCCGGCATCAGATATTCCGGGAGAGCAAGCATGGCCTACGCAACCAATTCCAAGCAAGCCAGCACCCTATGCTCGTCAATCTATAACAAAAAATGACATTAACTTTTACACCAAATCATCCTATGATAGTCTATTGAATCGATTTAATGCTTTCAGATACGAAGGGCCTTTTACCCCTCCATCAATCCGAGGAACATTTATGATTCCTGGAAGCCGCGGGGGGTCAAGCTGGGGAGGTGGTTCTGTAGATCCAGAAAAAGGGATCATTTATGTAAAATCAAATGATTCGCCAGAGATCGCAACCCTGAAAAAAGTGGTAGAAAATGAAACTGCTAACCTATCTGCATTTAACCAGGGGAAAGCACTGTATAATACCTATTGTGTAAGCTGCCATATGCCTGATAAAAATGGAGATGAGCAGGGAAACCCCTCATTACTTGCCATTGAAACAAGGTTGAGTAGAGAGGATGCCTTAAACAAAATCAAACGTGGCGGAGGGAAAATGCCATCATTCGCAAGTGTGATAGCTGGAAAAGAAGAAGCGATCATCTCATTCCTATTTGAAAAGGAATCAAGTGCACGCCCCTCAAGAGAACAAAGTTTTTTGAAAGAAATTCAGGAAAATGAATCGGCAAATAAAGCCGGAATAAATACTCCCAAAGAAGATAAATACCTGAACCTGACAGCCTATGGTCAATTTACCGATGCGAATCGCAGACCGGGAATAAAACCACCATGGGGACAGCTTCATGCTATCAACTTGAATACAGGAGAGTTTGAATGGTCAATTACCTTAGGTAATGAGCCGGAGGGGCAAGCTCCAGGGGGACCAGAAACCGGAGCCAGCGGATCGGCAGGGCCATTAGTTACTCGCGGCGGATTGTTGTTTATTGGGAGTACCCGCGACAAAAAATTCAGGGCTTTTGATCAAAAAACCGGCAAAAAACTTTGGGAGACCACCCTACCGGGAATTGCCAATGCAAATCCTTCTACCTACTGGAGCAAAGGCAAACAATACATTGCAATTTCGGTAGGTGGCGATACCACCAATCCGGCAGGATACGTGCTAAGTTTTGCGCTGCCAGATAAATAGATCTCGATTGATCTTAATACAACTGGATTAAAAATAAAAAATCTGAGAAAAAATGAAAAAAACAGAAGAATCTGCTTTTAGTGCACCTGGATCACGCCTTTACTCATTAGACGCCTTACGGGGCTTTGATATGTTCTGGATAATAGGAGCCGAAGAAATATTCCATAGCCTGGCTATACTAACAGGTTATCCACTTTGGGTTGGCATGGCAGAGCAGCTAACACACCCTGCTTGGAATGGATTTCATTTTTATGACCTTATTTTTCCGCTTTTCCTTTTTTTAGCAGGAGTTGCAACACCTTATTCTGTAGGACGTGACCTAGAAAATGGAAAAACACGTAAAGAATTACTGTTCAGGGTTATCAGAAGAGGATTGCTACTTGTTCTGGTTGGAATAGTTTACAATAATGGATTGAAGTTTAGAGCGAGTATTGATGATTACAGGCTTTGCAGCGTACTTGCCCGTATCGGGCTTGCCTACATGTTTGCAAATATCATTTACCTATATAGCAAACAAACAGTACAGGCAATCTGGTTTGTAGTTCTGCTGGTAGCTTACTGGCTGCTTTTAAAGTTCAACTCCGCGCCCGGATTTGCTCCCGGCGATCTTAGTATGGAAGGTAATTTTGCATCCTATATTGATCGTTCAATCCTTCCCGGTAGGCTGTACCTCAAGATACATGATCCTGAGGGGCTGATGTCACTGGTCCCATCCATCAGTACTGCCCTTCTGGGTATCATGACCGGTAGTCTACTCAAAAACAGCCCAAAAACAAAAAAAGAAAAGGTGGTTTACATGGCTCTAGCGGGTATAATATCTATTAGTATAGCGCTGATATGGAATCTGGATTTTCCAATAAACAAAAATCTGTGGACGAGCTCATTTGTAATGCTTGTTGGTGGACTTAGCCTGATTCTACTATCTCTATTCTACTATATCATTGATGTTCTGGGGTATAAAAAATGGGCGTTCTTTTTCAAAGTGATTGGCATGAACTCCATATTAATTTATGTTTCAGGACACGTCATTGATTGGGAGTATGCCAATAATGGCCTCTTTACCTGGCTATTTCAACTTAGCGGCGAACCGTATGATGCTGTGGTAAAAGCCATATTCTATGTTTTAGTACAATGGGGTTTCTTATACTTTTTGTATAAAAAGAAGGTATTTCTGAGGGTTTAGAATATAA
>CAIJME010000254.1 GCA_903821625.1 uncultured Sphingobacteriales bacterium
AGCAATAACGACATCATGAAAAAGCTTCGTGTAGCCCTTAAGCTAAACGATCAGGAAATTGTAGACATTCTAAAACTAGTAGATTTTTCAATTACTAAAGCTGAATTGGGAGCTATTTTCCGCAATAAAGAACATGAAAATTTTAAGCCTTGTGGTGATCAGATTCTGCGAAATTTTTTAAATGGTCTGATCATTTATAAACGAGGCCCTAAACCCGAATAGTCTTATTTTATGCTATTTTCCTAACATTGGAAAAAGCCTTTTGATATCCGCTTCGTTAGGTCGGCTACCATATTCGCATATTTCAAACGCTTCAGTGTAGTTAACTTGTTCTGCTTTTTCTGCGCCATACCATTTTTGAAGGCTAGCTTTAACTTCTGCCGAGATTGATCCTGTTCTTTGTTTTTTTAGCCATACTATTCTTTCTGCAGGGTCAATAGGTGCTTTCTGCACATTTCCGCCAATCCAAGGTAGCCACTCATAAAACTGTGATTTATGGGCATCAAGACCATATATTTTTTTATCAATGACTGAAGTAATGTCAACTGCAATATCGGGCTGAAACGGATTAGGCTTTTTGAAATTATCCTGAAAATAAAGAAATACAGGATTTTTACGCAAAGGGGGAGTATCAGATGCAACATTGGGTACTCCAACCATAAATGCAGCATCCTGAACTAAAACTCCTGTGTATCGGTGGTCAGGATGGTAGTCATTGGGTCTTGGGGCAATCACTATATCTGCATTCCATTCTCTTATTCTACGTATAATTTCAAAGCGGATGGCCAAAGTTGGCAATAGTTCTCCATCATGATTGTCGAGCACTTCATAGCTTACTCCTAATCGTCTTTCAACTTCTTTGGTTTCTTCAAGCCTTCTTTTAGCCAGCATTCCACCACCTTCGTTCATGTGTCCTGCATCGCCATTGGTTACCGAGAGGAATTTAACGTGGTGACCCATGGCAATAAAAAGAGCTGCAGTACCTCCACTTTTAATGTCGCAGTCATCAGGATGTGCACCTATCATAATGATTTGAAGCGGTTTTTCTTGTGCATTTAACAGGCTTAGGCAACAGGTAAATAAGAAGATAAGTATGGCTTGAACTTTCATTTGCTTTGTGTTTAGATTCCCTAAATGAAGATAAGTATTAATTCTATAGTTGAGTATTTTAGCAAGTAAAAGTCGTTTTTCTTGTTCTATAATACCCAAATTTAATTTCAATTTTTCATTGATATTTTTGCAATGAAAAAGGTTTTATTACCTTCCAAACAAATTAAAATCTAAATCCTGATTTAATGGGTTTCCTGACACCAAAGTATTTTAAAGGAACATCACTGCAGATAGGCTTATATGCTGCTGTGACTGTATTTCTTACCTATACTATGGTTTTTGGATTCAGAAAATCATTTACAGTTGCAACTTTTGACGGGATTACCGTAGCTGGATATAGCTATAAAACTATTCTGGTCATCTGCCAGATGTTAGGATATATGCTTGCCAAATTTTATGGCATTAAATATATATCTGAGCTAAAGCGCCATGGAAGAGGGCAAATTATCATGCTTCTGACTGTTATTGCCTGGTTAAGTTGGTTATTTTTTGCGCTTGTACCAGCACCCTATAATATCATTTTTCTATTTATCAATGGTTTTCCTTTAGGGATGCTTTGGGGTGTGGTGTTTTCTTATGTGGAAGGTAGGCGTAGTACTGACTTTATTGGAGCAACCCTTGCAGTGAGTTTTATTTTTGCTTCAGGCTTTGTAAAAACCGTAGGTGCCTGGCTGATGCTGAATTTTGACATTACAGAATTTTGGGTTCCGTTTTATACAGGGTTGGTTTTTGCCGCTCCGCTTTTACTTTTTATTTATTTAATAGAAAAAATTCCATCTCCCGATGATAAGGATATTGCATACCGTACGGCTCGGGTTCCAATGCTTGGGCAAGACCGGAAAAATTTTATTCGGATTTTCCTTCCTGGTTTAGTTGCTTGTATCCTGATTTATGCTTTTGCAACCATTTTTAGAGATATGCGAGATAATTTCAGTGCTGAAATGTGGAAGGAAATGGGGTTCTTTGATAAACCTGAACTTTTTGCAACAACAGAGACCCCAATAACGATTATCATTCTTCTGCTTATTGGAAGTATGGTCTTGATAAAGGATAGTTTTAAAGCCTTAATGCTTTCACATTTTTTTATCGGATTGGGATTTATTATTGCAGGATTTTCTTCCTATCTTTTTATCAATCAAAATATGCCTCCTATATGGTGGATGACCCTGGTAGGTTTAGGATTGTATATGGTATATATACCCTTTAATTCAGTGTTTTTTGATCGTTTAATTGCAGCTTTTAAGCATACAGGCAATGTTGGATTTTTAATTTATCTGGCCGATTCTTTCGGTTATGTAGGGAGTGTTGGTGTGATGCTGAGCAAGGAAATTTTTAAAGTTCAATTGAATTGGGTAACCTTCTTCTCGAATAGCGTAATTTGGCTTTCGCTTGCAGGGCTTGCATTAACAATTTTTTCGTCATTTTACTTTTATGCTAAGTATAGAACTTTAGTGCTAAAATAATCTGAACTTTGTTTTTTAGATTTATGAATTGCTTTTAATAGAAATGGAAGTAAAAATTAATGAAACAGTTTTAAGTGAATATGGATTTAAGCCAGCTGAGGTTGTATTGAAATCATTTGGAACCGGCCATATCAATTCAACCTTTTTGCTTACTCAAAATAATACTGGCGAGCAGTTTATATTACAAAGTATAAATATCAATGTGTTTAAAAAACCGGATGTCATTGCTCAAAATGTGAAGCTGGTAGCAGATTTCTTGGCAGAGCATTATCCGGAATATTTATTTGTAAAAGCTATTCCAACCATAAAAGGTGAGGAAATGGCAGTTGTAGAAGGGGTTTACTGGCGATTAACAAATTTTATAAGTAATTCGATATCCTTTGATACCTTAAGTGATCCTAGGCAGGCATTTGAAGCTGCCTTACAATTTGGAAGGCTTAATAAGCTGCTTTCTGCCTTTGATGCATCACAATTAAAAGAAACCATTCCTGGTTTCCATGACTTGGGCTTACGTTACAAGCAGTTTACTGATGCATTGGAAATGGCCTCAGAAGAAGTAAAACAAAAGGCAGCGAATCAAATCAGTACAGCCTTGCATTATGGCTTTATCCTTGACTATTTCAATTCATTTAAGAATTCAACTGAGTTTCCGGACAGAGCAATGCACCATGATACCAAGATCAGCAATATGTTATTTGATAAAGATAGCATGAAGGGAATCTGCGTAATTGATCTCGACACCTTAATGGCTGGTAAATTTATTTCCGATTTGGGTGATATGATGCGAACCTACCTTTGCGCTTATTCTGAAAATGAACCTGATATTAGCAAGATCACGATACGCATAGAATATTTCGAGGCAATTGTAAATGGGTATTTGCATGAAATGGGCGCAATCTTAAGTAAGGTTGAAAAAGAACTGATACTCTTTTCGGCGAAATACCTGATTTATATGCAGGCAATCAGATTTTTAACCGACTATCTTAATGGAAATATTTATTATCCAATTGCTTATGCCGAGCAAAATCTCGACCGCACTAAAAATCAATTCAAATTGTTGAATGAGTTATATGAAAACGAGAAAATATTAATTGATATCGTAAATAAATGTTTAAAAGAACACAAATATCAGAGCTAAAGTGCTGATTGTTTGGCGTCCTAAAAATCAAGCCTGATCCCATTTATGGTTCAATTAAATTTTTTTTTCAATTATTTTTGGAATTTATATGTTTATTTATTCCAAATTATTTCACTAAATTGCAGTAACACACAAGTAATTAACAACTAAACTATTAATTAATGGAAACCGGTACAGTTAAATTCTTCAACGAATCCAAAGGATTCGGATTTATTACCCAAGAGGATGGCAAAGAAATTTTCGTTCACGTAAGTGGACTAAAGCAGGATATAAGACAAAATGATAAAGTTGAGTTTGAAGTTGAAGAAGGCAAGAAAGGCCTTAGTGCAGTAAACGTAAGACTTGCTTAATTTATTTAGTGTAAAAACATTACATCCTAAATTAAAAAATCCCTGCTGATACCATCAGCAGGGATTTTTTGTTATTTGCCTTTATTTGGGTTCATTCAGAGTTTATTTTTTTATTTGCTCATTATTTAAAAATACAAACTGATTATCGAAAACATCCAGTTTGATCTTACTATCCTTGTCAATTTTTCCTGAAAGTATTTCTTTTGACAACTCATTCAAGATTCGTTTTTGGATAACCCGTTTCAAGGGGCGAGCACCAAATTGCGGATCATATCCTAATTGAGACAACCAATCTAATGCTTCATCACTGGCCTCAATCTCTATTCCCATTTCAGAAAGAGTGGTTTGTACACCTTTAAATTGAAGTGATACAATATCCCTAAGTTCGTCGCGGTTCAATGGAGTGAACATGATTAATTCATCGATCCTGTTTAAAAATTCAGGACGTATGGTTTGCTTCAGCAATTCAAATAATTCGCCTTTAGTTTTGGCAACCACATGGTCTCTATTCAGATCAGTCAAGTCTTTAAAATTATCTTGAATAAGGTGAGAACCAATATTAGAGGTCATGATAATGATCGTATTCTTAAA
>CAIJME010000255.1 GCA_903821625.1 uncultured Sphingobacteriales bacterium
ATAATTCTTGGAACAAAAATACTATCGCCTGGCAGCAGAATCATGCTTTTTTGAGTAATTGGATCCAATGTGCTTTGCGTTAGATCTAGGTCAACTCTGATCCTGTTTCTGTAGATCTGTGCACTTTCTAATGATCCATAAGGACTAAGCCCGCCGGCTCTCTGTAAAAAGTCAAGAGCAGTTTCGTCGCGCTTTTGTACAGCATATTCACCTGGGAATAATACTTCGCCGGTAATACTGATATTGCCTAATGGCCGGAAGTTTACTAAACGGGGTACATGAATATAATCTAGTGCTTGCAATTCCATGTCACTAGTTCCAGCTTCAATATTTACATTAAATGTTTCAACCAACTGGTTTGCAACATTGTCAGATTTATCTTTAATAATTCTGGATATCTCCACATGGTGGCCTGCAGCTTGTTCATTGAGTCCGCCTGCCATAGCGATCAGATCCGATAGCTTCATGCCTTTGCGAAAAATTACAGTCCCGGGGTTTCTTACATTGCCATTAATAGTGACATATTGATCGGTCATAAACTCCGAAAGGTTCTGAATTACGATGGAGTCTTCTCTAAGTAGTGGGATATCTTTGAGCCCTTTAACAATATCAGAAGGTTTAAATGAAATCAACTCTTTTTCAAGATTTGGAAGGGTACGTTTGATATAAGCACTCTCTAAATAAGCTTCATTTTTTAATCCTTCAGCTTTTTTAATTAAGACAGATAGGCTCAATCCGGCACTGAGTTCATACACTCCCGGACGGTTCACTGCTCCTTCAAGTGTGACTCGGTTGGCATACCTGTTTTGAATAGAGCCAATTTCAACTAGATCGCCATTTCGGGGAACAAAATTGCTGAAAAGGCTAGCAGGAACATCTTTTACTTCGCGTTCTTTTTCATTGACCTGATCAATTTTGGCAATGCTCCGGTAGGCGATATCGGTATAACCGCCAGCGTATTTGATCAGATTATCTAGCTGTTCTTCAGGTTTAAGTTCATATATAGCAGGCCTTTTTACTTCTCCTTGAATGGCTACTCGCTTGCGGTAAACCGGAAAATTGATCACATCTTGATCTTCAAGGCGAATATTTCCATCCATCAGGCCTTCCTGAAGGAAAGTATAAAAATCTACTGTTTTATATACTTTATTGTTTCTGATTAGTTCAATATTACGTAGTGTGCCGTTCAGAGCAGGGCCACCTGAAAGATATAGCACATTAAAAAATGTAGAAAGAGATGAAAGCGTATAAGATCCAGGTGTTTTTACTTCGCCTACAAGCGTGATTTTTATGGTACGCGTATTCCCAAGATTAATAGTAACTTGACTTTGACCGCTAGTTAAAGCGGGGTATACTTTTGACATTTTAGTTCTGATCAGTTTTGTAGCCTGATCAATGCTAAAGCCATTTACATAGACTATGCCTGCATAAGGTACTTGTAGATTGCCTTCTGGGCTAACTTTTGAACGAACACTACTTTCGTTCAGTCCGGTTAATAAAATAATTAGTTCATCGCCTGGGCCCAGAATATAGCCTTTTGGAGTAGCGATATTAAAATCTGGATCAAATTTAATAGCGGTTTGGTTGAAAAAATCAGTGCCATAAATACCTAATCCTTCATTTCCTAAAGTTTTAGAAGTGGCTACAGCTAAGGGTTTGCTAAAGATATTTATAGTATCTCTACTGAAATCGATATCGTCTTTTTGATTCACTTCAGCCATTTTTACTCCCCCTTTATTTAAGCCAAGTAAACCGATGCGCTGCTTAAAAAGATTAATTTCAATGGGGTCCATTCCTCTTTGTTCCAAGAGTTTATAGGCATCCTGTTCAGGTATTCCGAGGTCGTCAATTTTTTTCCAAGCTTCAGTAATCTGGGCATCTGAAAGCTGGCTTACTTTAATGTTCTGAAGTTTATCCAGGGAAATACTCTGCGCCTGGCCCTCCCGAGATGATAAAACCAATACGGTAATCAGTATATAAACTAGAAATTTAATTCTCATGCAGTCTTTGTTAAAAATTAGGTTGACAGCTACAAATATAAATATTTAATAAATAAGCATTTTTGTTAAAATCCATAAGAAATTCCAAGCCTGAACTCCTGTGGGATTGCCCTTTGTTGCAAGGCAGGACGAATAATTCCCGCTTGTTTATAATAGGACGCTTTTATATTAAGTTCATTCAATAATTGATATTTGACTTCAAACAGAAATTGTTTCTGTGTATCAATCCTATTCGTAAGAAATTTGGGCTGTGGTTCTGCATAATATTGGTTTGCCAAACTACTATCTTCACCCTTACGTATATAATCCATCTGTATACGTGTGCTTAATCGAGCAATTGGATTATACTTGACCCATGCTGTAACACGGTCTGCATTCTGTCCTATCCAGTCGCCCAGGGTATAGTTCTGATTCGTATAATTCTGTGCCGGAATTAAATTCTGATATACAAATGGGTTTATCCTGGTGTATTCCATTCCCATGGTTAAATAGGGTATCAGTAGATCTGTTATTGATCCTCCTAAATTAAAGCCAAGCTGATTTCTGCTTTTTTGACTGTTGAATGCTGCCGACATGCGAATTTCATCGATAAACAAGGAAGCATATAAATGGGTATTCTTCAGATGATTTCTGGAAACCGCCTGAAAAAAGAATTGACCGTTAGAGCCTGAATTGATCTTATAACGGCTTGAATACTGATCATAGGCTTTGAAAAACATGACAGGAATAAAATATCCGGCATCGATGCGGTCGCTGTAAATTATGGATTCTCCAATACTAAAAGACAAGCCTTTGGCAGGGAAAAAATTAAAGCTGTGAGTAGCCATAAATTTTTGGACGAATAGTTCTCGCTGATCACCATAAATTGTATTGCCCTTGCCATAGGTTCTGTTAGAATCTAATATGGCTGATTGAAGCCAGTTATGCGCATAATGGAATTTAAGCCATTTTAATACCTGATAATCCAATCGAATAAAAGGATATGCCGGAGCTTTATCCGACATCACCAATCGGCCATTCTCACCATAGCCCCATAATAACTGATCATGTCCAATACTTACTGAACCATTGTCCCAGGAATACGTAATATTGCCTCGAAAATTGGTGTAATTAAGCATTTTGGCATTTTTATCAAGGTTTTCAGTCCGTACTATTCCGGTTTCATTGTTAAATTGCTTGATACTATCAATTCCATCTCCGGTTTCATTATTTTCAGTGAAAAAAGCTTGAAATGCGATGTTTTTTCCTTTCTGCCCCCAGAATTTTAATCCATTGCTTTGTTTTAGAATACTTTTATTCAGGCCTTGTGTGGTTTCCAGGCCATATACTGCATCTGCTCTTAAAATTAAATCGCCCTGTTTTACTGAAAAGATTCCCCATCTTTTATTTTGATCTTTTTTTAAGAAGAAGGTACTGTCTCTTAAATTTTTATTGAATTCTGAATATTCTTGTTCATAAAAGGATAGTTCCTGCACTTCAATGGCAGATAATTTATGTACAGAATCTCTGAGTTGAGAAAGATTGATCGCGATATCTTTTCTGTTCAATGGTAGGATAAAGTCTGCAATCTCTATATTTCCTTTTTGTGCCTGACGGGATAGAAATGCATTGACAGGATGTTTAGGACTCTCCCAAACAGTTTGAGCTCTTAACTCAATACTTGCAAATTGAACAAGTATTAAAATAAAAAAAGAGATGCTAACTATCGGCTTCCTGAAATTAATAGGCATTTTGATCACCTTTAATAGTTAAAATAACCGTTTGCAGTACAATTTGACAATCAAGCCAGAAAGTCCAACTATGGATGTAATAAAGATCGTAATTAACCCTGCGCTGCATGGAGCCTGGTGCAGAAGTTTCGCCCCTGCAGCCATTTACCTGTGCCCAGCCAGTAATGCCAGGTTTAACAAGGTGTCGCAGCATATACCTATCCACATTCTGGATGGATGAAATATTCAGAGGAGTAACATGAGGCCTCGGACCAACTACTGACATATTGCCGATCAGGACATTCCAAAACTGAGGAAGTTCATCAATATTCCATTCTCTGAAAATTTTTCCGATTGGGGTAATTCTGCTGTCATTTTTCGTGGCTTGTAAAAAGCCCCCATTTTCATCAGTTTCAGGACTTCCATAATACATGGTCCTGAATTTATAACAGGTAATTTTTTGATTATTCAGACCCCAGCGTTCCTGCTTAAAGAAAATGGGGCCTTTTGAACTTAATTTGATAATCAATGCAATAACTGGCATTAACCACCATCCTAAGAGTATAAAAAACAGTACTGAAAACGAAACATCAAAAAACCGTTTAAGCATTTTATTTCCCCATCGGTCTTGTGGCAATGATCTAAAATTTATTACCGGAAGTAGGCCGATGGTATTGATACTTATATTACTCGATGCATAAAGGTATAAATCTGGAATCATTCTGACTCTTTTGCCATGAAAATCACAAGCCTCAATACAGGCGCTGATCTGTTCATGCTGTGCATTTGGCAGGGCAATGATTACCTCATCTACCTTGCTTTCAGCAAGAATTGTATTCAGGTCGCTGATCTTTCCCAGATAGGTACATCCATTAAGTTTTGATTTTTCGTCATCCAGAAATCCAATGCATTTGTAACCGTAATAAGTATGCAGATTGATGGTTTCGTAAAAATCTTTTGCTGCAGGAGTTGATCCAACAAGAATAATCTGCTCTTGGAACCGACCGCTGTAAAAAATGCTATGCAGGTATTTCCTAAAGATATATTTAAAGGATAATGCCAGCGTAAAGAGTGTCGGCAAATAAATTAAAAGGAAATAATTACTGAGCTCAATGGTATTTCTGAAGAAGAAAAGAAATGAGGTTAAAATGATGGCAAACAGGATGAGTGTGACCAAAACATAAATTATTTCTTCTGCGAATTTATTTGACCTCAGGTCTTTGGTTAAGCCTGAAACCTGAGCAGCACTATACCATGAAATAATTGAAATTAAAAGAAAAATAAAGACAACAGAATCCTGTGTAGAGTCAAGGGCTCCATTGCTATAATAGTCTGCTAACCAAAAAGAGAGGATGAGCAGGGGGGTGTCTATTAAATATCTAAATCCGTTATATAGAAAATAAGGTCTCGTCATAGAGAATTATTGTCTTCTTTTTTATTTGTAAATACTATGCATTGCCAACTGGTAGGCTGCAGTAACAGAATCCCAGTTATACTTATCTGTTAATCCAAAGCTAACTTCAGCCTTTAATTGTTCCAGGATTTCCGGATTTCTCTCCAGTTTTTTCATTGCATTAATTATCGATTCCGTATTTTCCCTAAAGAAAAGGCCAAGTTCGCCATTTCTAAGCATTTCTTTATTAAATCTTGTATCTAAAGCAAGTATAGCACAATTATTAGACATGGCTTTAAGCATTGCCGGATTAGTGCCACCAAATTTGTGACCATGGATATAGGTAAAGCAATGTTGATAAAGAGCCCTAAGTTCTTCGGGGTCTGTAACGTATCCGATGAAGCGGACTCGATCGCCTGCTAGTTTTTTTAAGTTTTCAGCGTAGGCATCTTTATAGGGCACATCGCCAACAATCACCAGTTTTTTTTCGGAATCTGATTCCAAATAGGCCTTTATAATTAGATCGGCATTATTATCAGGGATTAATCGCCCAACAATGAGGTAATAATCATTGGCTGTTATTTCAAAACGCTTTAAGTAAGAAATAGCTGATTCTTTATATTCAGGTGCACCATAAGCAATTACCATAGAATCTTTGTTAAACTCTTCTAGGTATACATCTCGCATTGCCTCAGCATCAGTGATGATCAGATCGTAAAGTTTTGTAGCTATTTTTGCTGCAAAACGAAAATAAGTAGCGCCTAAACCTTTCCATTTTGGTCTTAGCCATTCCAGCCCGTCAACATTAATCATTGTTTTTTTACCGGTCAGTTTTGGAATCCATCCCATTGGGCCTGCTGCCAGATTGACTACTAAAATAACATCAACCCGACTAAAAGTTGCGTGAACGATAGATAAAAAAGAGTGGACAATCTGGTTTAGTGATTTGGTTTCAATTGTTGGGATATAATGCAAATGGATTCCATTTACTATGGCTGGACGTTGATCAAATAGATTTTTTTGGCAGTAAATATGTACCTCAACGCCATTTTTGACTAGCCTTTCACTTAATTCCTTTGCAAAGGTTTCAAAACCACCATAAACGTAAGGATAACCTCTGGTACCAATAATGGCTAATTTCATTGATTATTTATTTTACGGGGGGTGTGAAAAACTAAACCCAGAAAAAATCTAGGATATTGGTTTAAATCATTCTTTGGGGTGTAAATTCCAATAATTTGATTTTTCAATGTAATTGATTTTATGATTGAGGTAGAATCAATCAATTAGCTGAACAAAAGTATTTAAATAATTTAGAATAGCGGAATTTTGGGGTTATTCTTTGCTCCAAAGGAGTCCCTTGGACTATAGGCAAAAACAAATTTTCTAGTGCTTGGTGTTACCCACCAAGCATTTTATAATTTCATTCCGCTCATAGCCGCGGAGGCTTAGTCCTTTTTCTGTAGCAAAAAAGAACCAAAATGCTACCGCTGCGCCTGCTGCTATGAAAGGTATTGCGAGGGCTGGGGTTGTCATTGCCGCACCAGTCAATGCGGAAGAGAGGTGAACGGAGGTTCAGTGAATGGGCGATTTGTTTAAGATTGATGTAAATTTTCCTGTGCCGGAGTTAGCTAATTCTATTCATGATTTTCTTCCGCTCATAGCCGCGGGGGCTTAGTTCTTTTTCTGTAGCAAAA
>CAIJME010000256.1 GCA_903821625.1 uncultured Sphingobacteriales bacterium
AAAGTATTGAAACAGCACTCCGGATTTGCTGAACTATGGTATTTTCTATTGTCATTTTAATTGGCGTTGAGCCCTGTAAACTTAATCTATAATAAGGAATTTGTTCCACCTTGCAAGACATCAAATGAATACTCTTTCATTGGATTCTCTTTATTTAGGTTAGGATAAATTACTACCATCTCAAAACAGCAGACTATTTGATTATTCATCAAATGAAAAACTGGATCCTCCAGTAAAGCAGCAATATTAGATTTAACCTTAATAATATTCAAATCAAGCATATTCCTTTTGGCTTATTGTACAGATTTTTAAAAACATTAAATTTTTAAGCAATGTATTATGTTCTATGCTATATGCTTTTTATATCTTTGGCAAAATTATAAAAAAATGCAGAGTTACGCGGAGTTTCTTGATTTAAGCGTGGGTTTCCCTCAGGATGGTTTTGATATCATAGATGATGAATTATATTTTCATGACCTAAACCTCATGGAGATGATCGAAACCTATGGTTCTCCACTCAGATTCACTTACTTACCTATCATCAGTAAGAAGATACAACAAGCCAAACTATTATTTCAGGCAGCTATTGTTAAAAACAACTATAGAGGCGGCTATAAATATTGTTATTGTACTAAAAGCTCACACTTTAGGCATATTGTAGAAGAAGCGCTACGAAATGATATACACTTGGAAACTTCATCTGCATTCGATATGCCTATGATTGATGCTCTTGAGAAAAAAGGGGCATTAAATAAGAATATAACAGTTATTTGCAATGGATTTAAAACTTTTCAATACAAGCAGTACATTATTGATATGCTTCATGATGGTTTTAAAAATATTATTCCCGTTCTTGATAACAAGGAAGAGTTTAATATCTATGATGATGAATTAGATATTCCTTGTAGCCTAGGAATAAGAATTGCTGCCGAAGAACAACCTGACTCTCAATTCTATACCTCTCGGTTAGGAATTCGAATTGAAGATATTGTTGATTTCTACAATCATAAAATAGCTCAAAATCCTAATTTCAAGGTAAAATTGCTTCATTTCTTTATTAATTCGGGAATTTCTGATACACCTTACTATTGGAATGAGCTTGAAAAATATGCTACTCTTTATTGCAAGTTCAAGAAAATAAACCCTGATCTCGACACCCTTGATATTGGTGGAGGAATGCCTTTCAAAGATTCTTTAGCATTTGATTTTGATTATGAATACATGGTCAATGAAATTGTAAAAAGGATTAAAGAAATTTGTGCAGAGCATGATGTCGTAGAGCCTGATATTATTACTGAATTTGGCAAATATACAGTTGCTGAAGCTTCAGGTATTCTTTACAAAGTTTTGGGTCGTAAGCAACAGAATGACCGTGAAAAATGGTTAATGCTTGATGGATCTTTCATCACCAACCTGCCAGACGTTTGGGCAATGAATCAAAAGTATATTCTTGCGCCAATAAACAATTGGGATTCTGAATATGAGCGTGTAAATCTTGGTGGAATTACCTGCGACGGGCAGGATTATTATAGCCAGGAAGCTCATATGAATAACGTATTTATGCCCAAAACCCGAAAGGTTCAGTATATAGGCTTCTTTCATACGGGTGCATACCAAGAGGTTCTTAGCGGCTATGGTGGTATTCATCATTGCTTGCTTCCGTCGCCTAAACATGTAATTATTCGCCGCAATAGAGATGAAACCTTCAATTTTGAAGTATTTGGTGAAGAACAGAATAGTAAACAAGTTTTGAAGATATTGGGTTATTAATTCCGGATCACGCCCGGGATAAAAAATGGATCAAGCTCGAGATGATTAATGAGTCAAGCCCAGGCAGACTGTAGATAAGCGTGCGAGAAGAAAATATCAATTAAATGATACAGAAATATTACTTCTTACTTTTTTGCCTTTTTCCATTAATATCTTGTTCACAAAACAAAAAAGTGGACTCAGAACCAACAAAAATT
>CAIJME010000257.1 GCA_903821625.1 uncultured Sphingobacteriales bacterium
CGCTTAACTTCAGGCCCAAATCCTTCTGATCGTGAAGTTTTATAAGTCGATTCTAGATCAGTAGATCGATTGCTTCGATATCCATAGTGTACTCCGTCATAGCGAGCCAAATTTGAAGAAGCCTCTGCCATGGTTAAGATATAATAGGTAGGAACAACATACTCCAATAATTCAAAAGACACTGGCTCAACAACATGACCTGCATCTTTAAGAATGGAAATACTTTTTTCAAAAGTCTGTTTGATCTCGGAATTAAGACCTTCTGAATGTAAGGCCTCAGATAAGTAGGCTATTTTTAATTTTTTATTCGAATTAATATCTGAAGAATAGGCAGGAACTGCTTTAGAGGAGGCGGTGCTATCATACTGATCGGGACCGGAAATAATTTCCAGCAATATAGCCGCATCTTCTACACCATTGGTAATCGGTCCAACCTGATCAAAAGATGAGGCATACGAAATAATCCCATGACGTGAAACCCTGCCATAAGTTGGCTTAAGCCCAACAACCCCACAAAATGCTGCAGGCTGACGTACCGAACCGCCTGTATCAGTACCTAAAGCGGCCAAACAAAGCCCTGCCTGAACGGCCACTGCTGCCCCACCTGATGAGCCTCCAGAAACCTTGGTTAGATCGGCATTGTTTTTTACCGGTCCATAATAAGACGATTCATTGGATGCTCCCATTGCAAATTCATCGCAATTCAATCGCCCGATGATAATGGCATCTTCAGCAAGAAGACGCTCTACCACTGTAGCAGAAAAAGGAGAAACATAATTTTCAAGAATCTTAGAAGAGGCAGAAACCTGATGATCCTGGTAACAGATATTATCTTTGATACCAATGACCATGCCTGCCAGTTTACCAGCAGTTCCTGTATTTATCTTTTCCTGTATCAGAATTGCCTGATTACGTGCTTCGTCAGCAAATACCTCCACAAAAGCATTCAACTCCTGTTTTTCAGAAATACGGCTTAAGTAATAATCAACCAGAATAGGTATTGTAAATTTCTGGTCCTGCTTTGATAATGCAGACTGAATATTGGAAAGAGAAGAAATACCTTCCATGCCTTGAATCATGTAAAATTAGAAATTTAACCGTTAGTGAAGAGGGTCTCTGATTATTGACGAGATCACCTAATTACATGCCAGCCTGGGTTGGATTTATCGTATCTAAAGATTCCCAAAAGGCAAAATAAAAAAATGATCTTTTTGACTGTCAATAGGATTGACAGAACAAAAAGATCATCTTAAATATGAATTATTTAACGTCCTGATCTTTTGTTGTAGCTGAAGGTGCATCACCCTCGCCATTTTGAGCAGTCTTAAATTCCTTGATACCTTTGCCCAATCCGCGCATCAGTTCTGGAATTTTTTTGCCACCAAACATTAAAAGGACAACCACTACGATTAAGATCACTTCCGTAGCTCCAAGTCCAGCAAATAATAAAATTGAGTTTAGCATGATAATTTATTTAATGTGCAATTTTTGTGTTCTCAAATCCCGCTTCATCTGGATTCACATATCCTCCAGCAACTTCTTCGTTTGAATGAGTATCTGTAACTGTTGTATTTGTTTCAGCAAGAGGTGCATGCATATCGGGATAAGTACCGTCTGCATGAGCAGAATATTCATTCTGTGTATCTGAGTAACTATTTTCCGGGCTGTGATAAGTATTCTCCGGAGTTGTAGCTGCAGCCTTTTCAAGATCTGCGGCTTCGGTTACTGTATTAATATTATTGTGAATCTCTCTTTTAATCCCATCCGAAGCATCTTTAAATTCCCTCAATCCCTTTCCAAGGCCACGGGCAAGTTCTGGCAATTTCTTACCTCCAAATAAAAGCAAAACTACAACGAATATCAAGATCATCTCTGGACCACCGATATTCATAAATAACAATATTGAATTATTCATATAACAAAAATCAATATACAAATATAGGCATTTAAAACACCTTAAAAATAAAAATTAATTTGCAAGCCAACTTGAAGGATTCAATGGAGTTGCCCCTTTCCTTAACTCAAAATGCACTTCCGTTGTCCCATCAATAGGATCAGTGATCACTACACCAATATTCTGCTTCAATGAAACTTTCTGCCCTCTTGAAACATTAACACTCTTTAAATTTGAATAAACCGTAAAATATTCACCATGTCTAATCAAAATTGCATACGATCCTGAAATATTTTGTACAGCCGCAACCTCACCTGCAAATACTGCACGAACCTGTGATCCGGCTGCAGTTTTTATATCTACTCCATTGTTTTCTGTAGTTACATTTCGACCAATAGTATGATTCCCAAAGTCTTCTATGACCATTCCGTTGCTTACCGGCCATGGCAAACTCCCTCTGCTGCCTAAGAAATCTGAAGACAATTTAGCCGATTCAGGAGTGGCTGCCAAAATGCTTGAACCACTAGCAACAGGCTTTGCATCAGGTACTTCTCTATTTTCTGCTTTAGCCTTTGCAATAGCAGCCCTGGCCTCAGCTTCAGCTCGTTTCCGTGCTTCTTCTATTTCTTTGTTGATTGCATTTTGAATGGCTCTATTCAGCCTTGCCGACTCCCTTTGCTTTTGGGTAAGTTCCTGTTTTAATTGCTTTTCCTGACTGGTCAGACTATTGAGAACCTTCGATTTGCTACTCTTTTGAATACCCAGAGTTCTTCTTTCCTTCTGTTGATCTGAGAGTAAATTCCTTTTTTCCTGCTTATTACGGTCAAGTTCCACAATTCTACCATTCAATTGCTTTTGAGTTCCCTCAATATAACTAGCCTGTTTTTTTCGATACGCGCTAAACTCTTGCAAATA
>CAIJME010000258.1 GCA_903821625.1 uncultured Sphingobacteriales bacterium
AAGGCTGTCAAAATCTGGCATTGAATGTGAAAAATATTTAGAATTACTTAAAGCTGCTGATCCTGATAAATTAGAATCAGACCTCAGTACAGAGATTAAGCGTCAGGTATTTTGGTTAAAATTTTTAATGCAAATATACAGTTTTTACTTTGTCAGAAACCAAAATTCTATATCCATAGTTACTCCATTTTTCTGCTATAACAGTTTGGATAGCGGGATATAATATAAGTATTCATCCTATTTAGCATCGTTTCATTTTAAACGAACTTGATCCTCAAAAAATTATTAGAAATAGGATTGGAGTTTATATCTTGACCAATTAAAAAAATACGATGGATAATCATTATTATAATTCAAAAGACCTGGGTAAATTTGGAAACATTGCTGAATACCAGAAAGAACTTGCAGATAAATTCTTTTCCTATTACGGTGAAGTATTTAAGGATAGTCATTTAACTGCGAAAGAAAAATCGCTTATTGCCCTTGCTGTTGCACATGCAGTACAATGTCCATATTGTATTGATGCCTATAGTAGCGATGCCTATGAAAAAGGCTATAGTGAGGCACAGATGATGGAAGCTGTTCATGTAGCATCGGCAATAAAGGGAGGTGCAGTGCTTGTTCATGGCGTTCAAATGATGAATAAAGTCAAAGAAATAGGGATGTAATACCACGTATGATTAAATCTTTAAAAGTTTTACAACACCCACTTTCCGATTCTCTTAATCAGCTTGCGCTGCTTGAGCCTGATTCAGATCATCCTAAGTCTTCTTTTAAGGCTAGCCTTGAGCAATTCGGACTATTTCCACTGAAAACTTCAGTCCTAGAAATTTTCCAAATCAATTTGGGTAAGATGTGTAATCAGACCTGCAGACATTGTCATGTTGATGCTGGGCCAGACCGAAAAGAGATCATGAGTAGGCAAGCCATGGAATTATGCCTTCAGGTCTTAAAACACACAGAAATTAAAACAGTGGATCTTACTGGAGGAGCTCCCGAGTTGAACCCTGATTTTCGCTGGTTTGTGCAAGAAATAAAAAAATTAGGTAAGCATATCCTAGTTCGCTGTAACTTGACCATTATTGTGGCTAATAAGCGGTTTAATGATCTTCCCGAATTTTTTAAAGAGCATCAGGTTGAGGTTGTTTCATCTTTGCCGAGTTTTACCCAAGACCGAACAGACAGGCAAAGGGGTGATGGTGTTTTTGAAGATTCTATAAAAGCTTTGCGCATGCTAAATGCTGTAGGGTACGGGCAGGAGGGAAGCGGATTGATTCTTAATCTTGTGTATAATCCTGCAGGAGCCTTTCTACCACCATCTCAAATAGCTTTGGAGACAGAATATAAAAAAGAGTTGTCTGTTCGTTATGGTATTTTATTCAATCAGCTGTTTGCCATTACCAATATGCCGATAAGCAGGTATTTAGACTATTTATTAACCTCAGGAAACTATGAAAGGTACATGGATAAACTGATATCTGCGTTTAATCCAGCATCTGTCCAGAATCTCATGTGCCGCACTATGCTGTCTGTGGGCTGGGACGGATATTTGTACGATTGCGATTTTAATCAGATGCTTGACCTTAAAGTAAGCACTTCAACTAGCCAACATATTTCTGATTTTGATTTTGAGGGATTAAAAAATAGGGATATTGTAATAAAACAGCATTGTTTTGGATGTACTGCTGGCGAAGGATCGAGCTGTGGAGGAAGCCTTTCTGTTTAAAAATGACCATACTCAGCTCAACTGCTTTGGTAATATTTGTGAGAAACCCAGTTTTAGGGCAGGTAAAAACACGTCTTGCAAAGGATATAGGTAATGAACGGGCTCTTGCAATATATCTTCAATTACTTCAACATACCCTTGAAATTACCAGAGACTTAAGTTTCAGAAAGTTTATTTATTATGCCGATGAAGTCAGTGATTATGATCTTTGGAGCGTTCCCGGCTATACTAAAAGAAAGCAAAACGGAAATGATCTTGGTGAACGGATGTTAAATTCATTCAAAGAGCTATTTGAGCAGGGATTTACTCGGATTGTTATTATTGGTAGTGATTGTTTACAATTACAAACTGAACATCTGCAAGAGGCGGTAGCTTTACTTGAATCAAATGTTGCTGTTATGGGGCCTGCCAGTGATGGTGGTTATTACTTGCTTGGCTTAACTAAATTGTATTCAGATTTGTTTATTAATAAACCGTGGAGTACCGACCAGGTTTTTGCTAAAACGATTGATGATTTCAATAATCAGGGTATTTCATTTGCCTTATTGGAAGAGCTCAGTGATATAGATGATATCACAGACCTTGGGGAAAATGGGATTTTATTTTGAAAGGTTGGGTACTCATTCTAAGCTTAATTTATTCAAGCTGAGTTCTTAATGAAATCTTGACTGGGATAAGCTTAAATCCATATTAATTTTTCTTTTTTAGAAAGCAAGGTCTGTGTCTCTTTGGTTGCGCCAGCCCCGTGTTCTGCTGAAATAACC
>CAIJME010000259.1 GCA_903821625.1 uncultured Sphingobacteriales bacterium
GATTGCTATTGCTAAAAGGAGATTTAAGCAAATTGAATTTATAAATAAAGAAGGCCGGCTCATTTTATAATGTGCCGGCCTTCTAAAATATATTTCTGAACGTAAAAAACGTTCTGTTCAATTATACTCCCAATAATAACCTGGTTGGATCTTCAAGTAACTGTTTAACTCGTACCAGAAAACCTACTGATTCTCGTCCATCAATTATTCTGTGATCATACGATAAAGCCACATACATAATTGGGCGGATAACTACCTGTCCATTTAGGGCTACAGGGCGCTCAACAATATTATGCATTCCCAGAATCGCAGACTGTGGAGCATTAATGATAGGCGTTGACATCATTGAACCAAATACACCTCCATTGGTAATGGTAAAAGTACCACCAGTCATTTCTTCAATTGTAAGTTTACCATCCCGCGCCTTAACTGCTAAGGCCACCACTGAAGCTTCGATATCAGCGAGTGTCATCGCTTCTGCATTCCTAATAACCGGAACAACAAGACCTTTGGGTGCAGAAACAGCAATGGATATATCCGCAAAATCATTAAAAACGATTTCTTCACCTTCAATACGTGCATTTACTGATGGAAAATCTTTTAATGCTTCACAAACTGCTTTGGTAAAGAATGACATAAAGCCTAGACCAACACCATACTTTTCTTTAAATTTATCTTTGTATTTGGCACGTATATCCATGATCGGCTGCATGTCTACTTCATTAAAAGTAGTTAGCATGGCTGTTTCATTTTTAACACTTACCAAACGTTTTGCAACAGTTTTTCTGAGTGATGACATCTTTTCACGTCTTTCTACTCTTGACCCTGGTGCAGACACAGGTGCTTTTTTTACCTCAGCTGGTTCTGACTTTTTAACGCTTTCTGCTTTTATAGCATCCTCTTTTGTTAATCTGCCACCAACCCCACTTCCCTTAACATCTGCAGCATCAATACCTTTTTCGGCCAAAATTTTAGCAGCTGAAGGTGATGGTGCACCTGCAGCATAAGTACTTGCTTTTAACTCTTCAGTTTTTGTGGCTGATTCTTTTGATTCTGCTTTTACAGCAGATTGCTTGGCATCAGCTTGTTTTCCACCCTCTTCAATACTACAAACAGGTGCTCCAATTTGGAGGGTATCACCCTCATTGGCAATAGTTTTTAAGGAACCTGCCTTTTCAGCTGTCAGTTCAAAAGTTGCTTTATCAGACTCCAATTCGGCAATTACCTCATCCATTTCAACATAGTCGCCATTTTTTTTAATCCATTGGGACAAGGTAACTTCTGAAATAGATTCGCCTACAGGCGGAACTTTGATCACTAAACTCATAATGGTTTTTGTTATAACTATTAGTCAATATTAACAATTTTTTTTGTTGCTACTTTTACTTGTTTTTTATCTTTTAGTCCAGCCTTTGATTCAAATGCACTCGCCACAATATTCAATTGTTGTGCGATATGCTGTTTGGCATAACCAGTTGCTGTACTACTACTTTCTTGACGGGAAATTAGCTCCAAATTCAATGATGAATTTCGGAATTTTCTAGAAATGTATGGCCAGGCACCCATGTTCTCAGGCTCTTCTTGTACCCAAATAAATTCAGTTGCTTTTTTATATTTACTCTGAATAGCTTCAAGCTGATCATAAGGTATCGGATATAATTGCTCTAGTCGAACAACTGCCACATCTTTTCTCTTATCTGTCTGTTGTTTATCAAGAAGATCGTAATACACCTTACCACTACATAAAAGCACGCGTTTTACATCGGCTGCTTTTACAAAATGATCATCAATAACTTCATTGAACTTACCATCAGTAAATTCTTCTAACCTACTCACACACTGCGCACTTCTAAGCAAGCTCTTTGGAGTAAATACAACTAAAGGTTTTCTGAAGTTGCGTTTAAGCTGTCTTCTTAAAACATGAAAGAAATTTGCTGGAGTTGTACAATTGACAACCTGAATATTATCATCAGCGCATGCTTCCATAAAGCGTTCAATTCTACCTGAAGAATGTTCTGGGCCCTGACCTTCAAATCCATGAGGCAGCAACATAACCAGTCCATTTGAGCGCTGCCATTTGGTTTCTGCACTGGTGATGAACTGATCAATTATAATCTGTGCACCATTGACAAAATCACCAAACTGCGCTTCCCAAATAGTTAATGCCATTGGATTGGCAAGGGCATAACCATATTCAAATCCTAAAACACCATATTCTGAAAGGTGAGAATTGTAAATTTCAAATTTGGCTGATTCCTTGTTTAACTGTGCCAAAGGGATATACTCTTCTTCAGAATCTTCTAATGTTAGTACAGCGTGTCTGTGTGAAAAGGTTCCTCTTTCTACATCCTGACCACTTATCCGTACTCTAAAACCTTCTTGCAATAAGGTGCCATAAGCCAGTAATTCTCCCATTGCCCAGTCAAATACTTTGGTATCCGACATTTTTCTACGCTCATCAAAAAGTTTTTCAATCTTCTTGAAAAACTTTTTATCAGCTGGTAAGGTGCTTATAGCTTTAGCCAGAGTAAGCATTACCTTCGAAGATACTTTGGTAGTTACAGGAATAGCAATTGCTCCCGGCTTTGCCAGCTTCAATCCTTTCCAGGAACCTCCAAATATTTGATGCACAGCAGAATACGTTTGGTCTTCTTTGGCCTCATTTAATCTTTCTTGGAGTAATGC
>CAIJME010000260.1 GCA_903821625.1 uncultured Sphingobacteriales bacterium
AGCGGTAGCGTACTTCCTTGACATGGAAGGGGTCACTGGTTCGATCCCAGTATCGTCCACTTACTACACATAATAAGGAAGATAAGTTCGTAAAACGAACACTAGTTCCTGATATGTAGATGAATGGAAGTATCGTCTTTCGAACAGTATGACCCAATAACCTGTTTGCACTTGTATGTGTGGTTTTAGCCAATCTGAACTCATAAACAGAATGGACAAACCATGTTAGTAAATGAATATGCTGAAAAAGTAATATCTGAAAGACAATATAAGTATCAAACCAGACAGTCCTATCTCAAGGGTATTAAAGCCATAGGGATTTGGGATATGGAGGTTTCTTCTCTATCCCCCCAACTTTTCTATGAAAGATTAGATGCAATATCTAACTTAAATACCAGAAGATCTGCAACAATCATTTGTAAATCAGTCTTCAAGGATTTGGGTGTTTGTAAAGATCTGAAGATCATTGATGGGATTCCTAGGATCTATGACCTGCCAACTCAAAATGTTCTGCATAAACTTATAGATAGATCAAAAAAATATAGTAATTATCTCTATTTATGTATGTATGCAGGTTTGAGGGTTGGTGAGGCATGTGCAATCACTCCTAAATCTGTTATCAAAGAGGGAAACTCATACTGGTTAAGTATTGATAAAGCATGGTCGCAAGATGGTCAGAATTTGGGATCACCTAAAACTATTGGCAAGGTAATGATTCCTAAATGGTTGGCAGATCAAGTATTAGATATGTCAGATGATGAGATTTGGAAGAAAGGAATGCCAACTCAATTAATCTCATGGGCTTGTTGCAACTTAAGTAAAAAGGGAGAGAAAATACATATCAATCCCCACATGCTTAGGCATTGGTTTGCCACAGACATGATTAGAAGGCAGGTCCCTGTCCATGTCGTTATGCGTCAGATGCGACATAAAAATATAAATACAACTATGAAAATCTATGCTCAGGTACATAATTCAGATTTTGTGGATGCCCTGCCAACTAGACCTGAAGATAAGGCTGTCGCTATGGGAAATGTAGTTAATCTATTTAATTAAACATAAGGGGCTATGGGTTAATTCTGTAGCCCTTTACTAATTCTTCTACCTTTTTTTGTATTTCTAATACTGTTATTGAATCAGCATTTACTGTTTCTGTATGCCCCCCTGTTTTTGGCATCAATTTTGCTGTCAGATGAACAGACAAATTCAGATCTTTTCTTAGCCATATGAAAACCATTGCTTCAATTTCAGATGCCTGTTTACCAACTGGAAAATAAAACTGTTTTTGGAACTGCCAGCCCCTAAGACGGAAAGTATGTAGCCTTCTGTCCCTATCGTTTATATTGGTAATCCCAACCTTAATTGAATTAAGATCTTTGTTTGAGATTAAATATAGCGTTGCAGGCTTTTTATAATCAAATCCTGTTTCCATACAATAAACACATCCACCGCTTCCGCTAGACACATTGGAATATTTAGGATAGACAATTTCACCACATTTCATACATTCACATTTCCATTTGGTTCTATTGCTTTTATAAGGTTCTAAAGGTTTCAATTTTGATTTAATCATTCTTTTTACTACATCTTCTGGATCCACTTCCTGCTTACTGCAATAAACGCATCCATTTCTACCCCTAGATACATTATTATAGGAAGGATAAACAATTTTATTACATATTAAACATTTACTTTTCCATCTTTTTGTAGCACCTTTGTATTCTTCTAAAGGTTTTAAATTTGCTTTTAACATTACTTCTAAAACCTTCTCGGAAGGTAATGTCATAGAATTTGCCATTTTTGTAATTGCACAAGATTTACAGCCGCCACCACCCCTTTGCTTAATATCGTTATAGCGTGGGTAAATGATCGCACCACATTTTAAGCATTTAGATTTCCATTTATGACTATTTTTTACATAGGGTTCTAATGGTTCTATTCCTGCTTTTATCATCACTGCTTCTGCAATTTCATGTTTTAAAGGTTTTGCACCACTTTTGTTCTTAATTCCAGTATTATCCTTATAAGCACAATTTCTACATCCATG
>CAIJME010000261.1 GCA_903821625.1 uncultured Sphingobacteriales bacterium
AAAATTCAAAATATTTCATCATTTTTATCTGGATCTAAACAGGTTAGAATGATAACGACTTTACAGAATAAGCTATTCCTTGCATACATTTTTATTTCTATTTCCCTTTCAGCTTTTTCGCAATCAAAACTTGATCCCTATAATGTAGTTTGGACAAGCCAAAGTAAGAGCCCCTCTGGTTCGATGCCTTTGGGCAATGGAGATATTGGCGCCAATCTTTGGGTAGATGAACAAGGACAATTGTGTTTATATATTTCAAAAACTGATGCATTCAGTGAAATAGGACGCTTATTGAAAGTCGGTAAAATCATTTTACGCACCAAACCTCAAATCTTAAGTGCTAAAGATTTTAATCAAACCCTAAAAATCGAGGATGGCTTGATCCACATCGAGGCTACAAACGCTCAAAAGCAATCGCTATCTATTACTTGTTTAATTGATGCAAACCGACCTGTTTTGACTATTTCAGGCAAAAGTAATATGCCTCTTGAAGTTGAATTGGTGAATGCCATTTGGCGTACTAGTATTGATTCTTTGAAAGGCAGCGAACGGAGAAGTGCTTATGGAATAATGGATTCTAAACAACCAATAATGAGAGAAATAGATAGCATCATTTCTCAAAAAGATCAACTGATTTGGGTGCATCAAAATAAGTCTTCTATCTGGCAGTCTACCCTCGATAATCAGAATATTTCTGAGTTCAATCAATTAAGTAAAGATCCTTTATTGAATCAAAATTTTGGAGCGATCGTTTCTGGAACTAATTTTTTTAATCTGAATGATAAAACCCTTTTAAGTAAAAAGCCTCTTACAGAATTTGAACTCAATATCGCCGTATTGAAAACGCAAAATGTTCAGCTAAGTACCTGGAGAAAAGAAGCTCAGAAAATTT
Source organism: uncultured Sphingobacteriales bacterium (assembly GCA_903821625.1). Taxonomy (GTDB): domain Bacteria; phylum Bacteroidota; class Bacteroidia; order Sphingobacteriales; family Sphingobacteriaceae; genus Daejeonella. Next base: position 893 of record CAIJME010000261.1, read on the forward strand.
TAAAAAATGCAGAAAAGATCCCTTTTAGTGAGCGGTTATTATTGCACAAAATTTGGTGGGCCGACTTTTGGAATCAACATTATATACTGATTACTGCTGCAGATCAGGAATCTAAAACTACCCAGGATACTTATGCCGTTACTCAGGGCTATTTATTGCAACGCTATATGAATGCCTGCGCCGGCAGAGGTGGTTTACCAATCAAGTTCAATGGATCTATCTTTAATGTAGACGTTGAAGATAATATGGGTAAAAAATATTTATCAAATTACGATGCAGATTTTAGAGATTGGGGAGCTAATTATTGGTTTCAAAATACCAGGCTCCCTTATTATTCGATGCTTTACTCCGGTGATTTCCAGCTGATGAAACCACTTTTTGACATGTATTTGAAAGCCCTTCCCTTAGCTAAATACAGAACTCAAAAATATTTCAATCATGCCGGAGCCTATTTCCCAGAAACCATGACTCCTTGGGGTACATTTACCATTGATAACTATGGTTGGGACCGATCTAAACTCAATCTGCCTGATGGTATTTCGCAAAATAAATACATCCGTTATGTTTGGGAAGGTAGTATTGAACTTTCTAAGTTAATGATTGATTATTATGAGTTTACGAATGATCAAACCTATTTTAAAAATGAACTTTTGCCCTTTATCAAAGAGATCGTTATTTTTTATAATACCCATTACCAAAGAGATACGAGCGGTAAAATTTCTATTCAACCTGCCCAATCATTAGAAACCTATTTTGAGGGTGTGATCAATCCATTGCCAGAAGTTGCAGGCCTGCACTCGGTGCTTGACAAATTAGTGGAGCATGAACAGATCATTGCTGATCAAAATTTTATGCAAGAGGTGGTTATAATGAAAAAAGCCCTTCCTGAGGTTCCTACAAAGCAAATAAATGGTTCAACAGCCTTATCGCCAGGTTATAATTTGGGTGAAAGAACCAATATTGAAAAGCCTGAGCTCTATGCAGTTTTTCCTTATCGGGTTTATGGATTGGGAAAAGAAAAAGTAGAATCAGCTATTTTATCATTCAATAGTAACGTAAAAGATCAGTTTAGCGGCTGGCAGCAGGATGCTATTTTTGCAGCTTATTTGGGTTTGACAGAAGATGCAAAGCGTATGGTTACACATAATTTTACAACCAAGCATACAAAAAGTAGATTTCCTGCATTCTGGGGTCCAAATTATGATTGGGTACCTGATCAAGATCATGGAACAGTAAACATGCGGGCTCTGCAAAATATGCTGGTACAATCAGAAAATGATCGGGTATTATTATTCCCGGCCTGGCCAAAAAACTGGAATGTAGCATTCAAAATGCATGTTCAGGGACAGCAAATTATTCAAGGCACCTATGACATGAGTAAAGGAGTTACCTTGATTAAGGGTGCTAAAACTCCAATCAAATATTATTTGCCAAAAAGCAATTAAAGAATCGTTATAACCTATTTTAAATTATTCTAAGCATCATGTTCGAGTTAAATAATAAGGTAATTATAGTCAGCGGCGGCACCGGTATTTTGGGTGGCGCATTTATAAAGGCCATTGCCAGTCAGGGTGGTAAAGTGGTTATTCTGGGCAGGAATGAACAAGTTGGAAATAAAAGAGCTGCCGAGATCAATAAGGAAGGTGCTGAAGCCATATTTATACCTGCTGATGTTCTTGAAAAGGATCAACTTGAGCTGGCAAAGGACAAAGTGTTGAGTACTTTTGGCCGCATTGATGGTTTAGTGAACGGGGCGGGTGGCAATATTCCGGAAGCTGTTTTATCTCCTGATAAAGATGTATTTGATTTGAACATAGAAGGTGTTCAAAAAGCAATGAACCTGAATCTTTGGGGAACGGTACTTCCTGTTCAGGTATTCGGACCAGAGATTGTCAAATCTGGCAATGGAAGTATTGTGAATATTTCTTCGGTGAGTTCTGTCAGAGCTATCACCAAGGTTTTGGGTTATAGCATGGGAAAGGCGGCTATTGATTGTTATACCAAATGGTTTGCCGTTGAGATGGCAAATCGTTACGGTGATAAGATCCGCATGAACTCGATTATGCCCGGTTTCTTTTTAACTGAACAAAATCGCACATTATTAACCCAGCCTGATGGATCTTTAACCAGTAGGGGGCATTCCATCATCAGTCATACTCCCTTCAAAAGATTCGGAAATCCTGGAGAATTATGCGGTGCACTGATCTGGCTTTTGAGTGATGCATCAAAGTTTGTTACTGGAACAACTGTTGGGGTAGATGGTGGTTTCACGATTAATGGAGGAGTTTAATTGATTAAGCCAATGGAACCAATCATTCATCCATCTTATGCTAATGTTCACTATCGGATGGAGCAAACTATGCGTTGGTTTGGTCCAAATGATTCAGTTTCCCTGTCTGAGATCAAACAAGCCGGATGTACAGGTGTAGTATCGGCATTGCACCACCTACCTGTTGGTGAGGCATGGTCGGTAAATGATATTACTATCAGAAAGGAATTAATTGAGGCTGCAGGAATGCAATGGACCGTGGTGGAAAGCGTTCCGGTTCATGAGGCTATAAAAACTCAGGCCGAGGGTTTTGAACACTATATTTTAAACTATCAGCAAACCATTCGTAACCTTTCTGAATGCGGAATCAAAAATGTAACCTACAATTTTATGCCTGTTCTGGATTGGACCAGAACCGATTTAAACCATCAGTTAGCCGATGGTTCAAAAACTATTCGCTTTGAAATGGCTGCATTGGCTGCATTTGATATATTTCTATTAAAAAGAAAGAATGCAAGTCATGACTATGATGCCCCGACTAATAAAAGGGCTGAGCAATTAATGTCATCCATGACTGAAGCTGAGGTAAATCTTTTGGTTCAAAATATGCTCAAAGGCTTGCCGGGTAGCGATGAAGGATTTACGATGGAGCAATTTAAAAAAGCATTAGCCACCTATGATACTATTGATAGAGATCAATTGCAGAAGAATCTCATTTATTTCTTAAAAAATATTGTTCCCGTGGCCCAAGATTCTGGTGTGCTTATGTCTATTCACCCCGATGATCCACCCTTTGCTGTTTTAGGATTGCCCAGAGTAGTAAGCTGTGCAAAAGACATCGAAGCTTTGATTTCAGCAGTTCCATCGGTTCATAACGGACTCTGTTTTTGTACCGGTTCATTTGGTGTACTAGCAAGCAATGATTTGCCAGCAATGGCACGGGCTTTTGCTGATAGAATTCACTTTATCCATTTAAGAAGTACCAGAAGAAATGAATACGGCGATTTTTTTGAAGATAATCACCTCGAAGGCAATGTAGATATGTATGCAGTGATGAGCGAATTGGTTCTAGCCATGCAAAATAGAAAATGCTCCATTCCTGTCCGACCTGATCATGGTCACCAAATTCTGGATGATCTAAAAAAGGTTACTTACCCTGGATATCCTGCAATTGGGAGGCTTCGCGGACTTGCTGAAATACGTGGTCTTGAATTGGGGGTTTTGAGAAGTTTGCAGGAAAAAAATTAAAATCAGCTTTTTTCGATACTTTTAACAATAAAATAACCCAATGAAAAAAACAGTATTAATTTTGATGCTTCTTATTAGCCAATTCAGCTTTGCGAAGCCAACAGACGATCGATTTTTCGAGTTAAGAGTTTACTATTGCAACCCTGGAAAACTGGATGCAATAGTTGCTAGGTTCAGAGACCATACGGTAAACTTGTTTAAAAAGCATGGAATTGAAGGACTTGGATATTGGATACCCACTAAAAACACGGATAATGCATTCTATTATTTAACGGCTTACCCAAGTAAAGAGGCTAGAGATGCATCATGGAAAGCTTTTGCAGCTGACCCAGAATGGAAAGAAGTTGCCAGAAAATCGGAAGAAAATGGAAAGATTATTGCAAAAGCCACCATTCATTTCTTAAAGGCAACGGATTACACTCCAAAAATTAAGCCTTCAAAAGGCAACGAAATGCGCACTTTTGAAATGCGTATCTATACTGCAATGCCTGAAAAGCTTCAAAATCTTGAATCTCGTTTCAGAGATCATACCATGAAAATTTTCAAGAATAAGGGCATGGACAACATCGCATATTTTACAACCATTGAAAGCGATTCTTCGGTACAACCAAAATTGCTTTATTTTCTTGCCTACAAAAATGAGGCTTCTGCACAATTGTCTTGGGAAAATTTCCGTAAAGATCCTGATTGGATAAAGGCAAGCACTGCATCTGAACTAAATGGTAAACTTGTAGAAAAGATAGAATCTGTATATATGCAACCTACCGAATTCTCTAAATTTAAATAAGCAGTATTAATTTTTAGAATTATAAAAATTCAAAAGGGCTCTAAAATTTTAGAGCCCTTTTTTGCTTTATAGATTATATTCCTTTCAAATCAATGCTGCTGTTTGGCGCAAAATCTATCAGGATAAATCCTGATTCGGAATGACTAATTTTTACTTTTCCGTTGATCTTTTGTTCAAATTTTGCGAAAGGAGATTTTACTTTTAGGCTTCCGCCTTTCTCGGAATGAATGTTTAATGTTGTAACTTTTCCGTTTTCTTTTTTGGCACTGACAAGGTATGCGCCCTCGGCTCTCATAGTTTTAAATGATGCTGAATTCCAATTGCCTGGTATTGCAGGAAATATTTCAAGATAGCCTGCATGCGACTGGATCAGCATCTCTTGTAATCCGGCTGCAAAAGCAAAGTTTCCTTCTAGCGTAAATGGCCTGTAAACAAAGTCGGAGTAGCCTGATTTGGTTTGATCTCCATTTAAATGGAAACTATTTGTAGAGCAAAAGGCAGTTGAAAAAATGTTTAATGCCTTTGCAGCGCCTTCACCGTCTTTTGCTCTTGCCTTCAAATTGCCTAGCCAGGCATAAGAATACCCACACCACATTTTTGGCCCTACCGAATCCAATAGCTTTATACTGGAGCGGATAATATTTTTTGATTCTTCGGAATCTTCCCATTTGATCAAGCCCAGGGGATGGATTGCCATGGTATTTGAAAAATGACGATGCGATGTAGCATAGGGATAGTCGGGAGCAATCATTAACTCTTTATTTTTTGAGAGCGCAAGACTAGGTAATTGCTCATAAATTTCCTGCCAATGATTGGCTTCCTCTGTCAGGTTTAATTCTTTGGCAAGCTCTGCAGCAGTCTTGAAATTAAATTGCATAAGTGATAGGTCGTAATTGGTGGTTTTTGTGAACCATGCACTACTATCATTGTCATTAATCTCGGGGCTTGAGCTGATTACGAGCTTCCTTTTTCCAGACTCCGGATCTAAAACCGAAATTTGCTCTAAAAATTGAGCGGTTGATTTTATCCATGGGTAAGCTTTGTTTTTTAAAAAATCCTTGTCCATGCTGTAGCGCCATTGCAGATAATAATGCTGGG
>CAIJME010000262.1 GCA_903821625.1 uncultured Sphingobacteriales bacterium
ATCAATGGACCGTTTACTCCAGATATGGCATGGCCGCTTTCACAATTTGCAGCTGCTGTTAAGGAAAATGGATGGCCGCAAACCTTAGAAGTTGGTTTGATAGGATCTTGTACAAATTCGTCTTACGAAGATATTTCAAGAGCCGCATCTATTGCACAACAAGCGGTAGATAAGAAACTGGTTTCTAAAGCTGAGTTTACCATTACTCCAGGATCTGAACTTGTTCGCTACACAGTAGAGCGTGACGGTTTCCTGAAAACCTTTGAAAATATGGGCGGAGTAGTTCTTGCAAATGCCTGTGGGCCATGTATCGGACAATGGGCTCGTCATAGCGATGATCCTACCCGCAAAAACTCAATCATTACTTCATTCAACAGAAACTTCAAATCGCGTAACGACGGAAACCCAAATACGCATGCATTCGTAGCATCGCCAGAACTCGTTACTGCAATGACCATTGCCGGAGACTTGGCTTTTAATCCGATGACCGACACCCTGACTAACTCAGCTGGCGAGCAGGTTAAGCTTGAAGAACCACAAGGTCTTGAAATGCCTATAAAAGGTTTTGATGTTGAAGATGCCGGATATCAGGCACCTGCCCAAGATGGAAGTAAAGTAAGTGTGCTCGTTGACGAAAAATCTTCGCGCCTACAATTACTAGATCCATTCAAAGCATGGGAAGGTACAGACATCAAGGGATTAAAACTTCTGATCAAAGCAAAAGGCAAATGTACTACGGATCATATTTCTATGGCTGGTCCATGGTTGAAATTCAGAGGTCACTTGGATAATATCTCTAACAATATGCTGATTGGTGCAACTAACTTCTTTAATGACAAAGCGGATACTGTTAAGAATCAGTTTAGCGGAGAATATGGTCCGGTACCCGCTACAGCGCGTGCTTACAAAGCTAAAGGTATTGGAAGTATTGTTGTAGGAGATGAAAACTACGGTGAAGGATCATCACGCGAACATGCAGCAATGGAACCAAGACATCTTGGAGTTCGTGCAATTCTTGTGAAATCATTTGCACGGATTCATGAAACCAATTTGAAAAAACAAGGAATGCTTGCCTTAACATTTGCCGATGCAAACGATTACGACAAAATTCGTGAAGATGATTCAATAGATATTACAGGTTTAAATGATTTTGCCCCTGCAAAGCCATTGAGCATTGTTCTCAATCATATTGACGGAACAACGGATACATTTCATGTTAACCATACCTATAATGAACAACAAATTGAGTGGTTCAAAGCTGGTGGTGCATTGAATATTATCAGAATGAATCAATAAGCTATAAAATAGCTATTAAAAAGCTTAAAGCCAGTAGTAATTCACTAAAGGCTTTAAGCTTTTTTTCTATCAAATGATATATTTAATCACCGGAAAGGTTTTACAAATAAGATTTTAACGGTTGGCACATATTACTATGTAATTAAAGAACCTGATTTCAATTCAAACATGATCAAGAAATTAGGTTAGTTAATCCTATTAAAATAATGAAGATTAGCCTTCTCACCATCGGCAAAACAGAAGACCACTACCTTATTGAGGGTATTGATATCTATTTAAAGCGGCTGAAACATTATATCCCGTTTCGAATAGTGGAGATTCCGGAATTAAAGAACACCAAAAGCCTTTCAAAAGAACTGCAAAAGAGCAAAGAAGCTGAATTAATCTTTAAAAACATTCAAAGTACAGATTATGTTATTCTGCTCGATGAGAATGGGAAGGAGTTTTCATCGAAAGATTTTTCTGTGTATTTAAATAAAAAAATGGTTGGCGGACAACAGCATTTGGTATTTATCATTGGAGGCCCTTATGGCTTCAGCGAACAAGTTTATACAAGAAGTAATGATAAATTATCGCTATCACAAATGACCTTCTCACATCAAATGATTCGCTTGTTTTTTGCTGAGCAATTATATCGTGCTTATACAATCTTAAAAGGAGAACCCTATCACCACGATTAAGTCGGTAAAAATGACAGATTATAAAAGAAAATACCGATTCAAATACGCGAACACCGGTAATGAAAAGAAGCAATTCTGGATCTTTGTTCTGATCGGATTGGCCTTAGGAGCTGCCATTCTATACTTTTTCTGATCCAATAAAAAAGGCACTATTTTCTTATTGAAAATAGTGCCTTCAATTTTACGAATTTATTATTTAGATTTTTGAGAAAGCCTTGTTGTGCTTTTTCCAGGTGCCTTTGTTGCCTTTGGTTTCTCCATAGTAATTGGCTCTGGCTTTTTCACTAATGACTCGGTCGCGGCAGCTTCAGAAATAGGTTCAGGTGCTGCTTCTTCGAATAATGGAAGATCCTTAATGGTGTTAAACCAGGCAATAATCTTTTTCATGTCTGAAGCATAAACGCGTTCCTGATCATGATCGGGCGCTACTTCAATAAAGAATGAACGTAAAACCTTACCATCTGCAGTTTTAGGATCAGGAATACTCTTCATTTCCTTCATTTTGGAGAATATATCACTCAATTTCAGATCAGTATCTTCACCAAAAATAGTAATGTCTTCTAAAGAGGCCATTTTTGCAGTACTAATATTCACTACAATTTTATTCTTTAGTTCATCCAGTGATTCTAAGATAAAGCCTGATTTATTCTGGCCAATCAATTTGAATAACCCCGGTTTGCCGGAAACGGAAACTAGTCCTCTTAAATTCATTTTTTAAATAGTTAGTAGTTAGTACTTAGTTGTTAGATAAAAACAGCTCAACATGTTACTATAAAAATTTTAATACTTATTTAGCAAATACTCAATACTAGTTAGTGTTTAGTTGTTTAGTTAGTACTCAATACTCTGTACTCAATACTATTCTTCAACAATTTCTACCCCTAGTATCTTATCTCCTTGACGGATGTCATCTACTACATCTACATTCTCTATAACCTTGCCGAAACAAGTATGATTACGATCCAGGTGAGCGGTGTTAGTGCGGCTATGACAGACAAAAAACTGAGAACCTCCAGTATTTCTTCCAGCATGAGCCATGGAAAGAACTCCTCTATCATGAAATTGATTTTCACCATCCAGCTCACAATCAATACTATAACCCGGGCCACCTGCGCCTGTTCCTGTTGGATCTCCGCCTTGAATAACGAAATCATTAATTACACGATGGAATGTTACCCCATCATAATAACCTTCCTTTGCTAATTTCAGAAAATTTGCCACTGTATTAGGTGCATCTTTATCATAAAATTGTACAGTCATGTCACCTTTTTCAGTTTTTATAATTGCTTTGCTCATAGTTCAATCTTTATTATTGGTTGACAAAGTTAATTATTTCAGGCAATTGGTAAAATTCTATGAATATCTTCTTCTTTTTATAACTTTAATACATCCTTAACACCAATAGAATTCATGCTAAAAGTCCGTTTAACGCTTCTAATCTTACTTTTTGTTTCAGTATGCAGGGCTGCTTCTATTCTCATTCCTATGGATGAGGAACAGAAAAATCATCTAAAGGCTTATGGAATTACCTATTGGGCTTTGAAAAACGGCCTTGAAACTGACTGGCTGCTGAATTACCGCGGTGGAAGTTTTTTAATGAAATATTCACAAACCATGGAATCTGAATGTAAAATCCGCGGAGTGTCTTATGAAGTTATTGCCGATGCAAAAGTGACTATCATTTTAAATGAGATTAACGACCCCTCCGTAAATATGGACATGGTCAAGCTTGAAAAAGAACCTAAAATAGCTGTCTACTCACCCAAGAATAAATTACCCTGGGATGATGCCGTAACTATGGTGTTAACTTATGCTGAAATTCCTTATGATATCCTATATGATAATGAGGTTTTAAAAGGTGACTTACCAAAGTATGATTGGCTTCACCTGCATCATGAAGATTTTACTGGGCAATACAACCGCTTTTGGAGTGCCTTCAGAAATGCGAGCTGGTATATTGAAGATGTAAAGCTACAGGAAGCTACTGCTAAAAGAAATGGGTTCAAAAAAGTTTCGGAAATGAAGCTGGAAGTAGCAAGAAGTATTCGCAATTTTTGTACTGGAGGTGGGTTCATGTTTGCCATGTGCTCTGGGCCAGAAACCATTGATATTGCCCTAGCAGCTAACGGAACTGATATTGCTGAACGCGTATTTGACGGAGATGCTGCAGACCCTAAAGCACAGTCAAAACTCGACTTCAACCAGACATTGGCCTTTCAGAATTTCAATCTCGACCTGAATCCTACAAATAATGAATTTTCGAATATTGATGCAACACCTGTAAGGTCTCCATCTTTAAACCGAACGAACGACTTTTTTACACTTTTTGATTTCTCGGCAAAATGGGACATTGTACCTACCATGCTCACTCAAAACCATGATAAAGTTGTAAAGGGGTTTATGGGTCAGACCACTGCGTTTAGAAAAAACGTGATCAAGCCCAATGTACTGGTAATGGGCGAAACAAAGGCAAATGAGGAAGCCAGATACATACATGGTGAATTTGGAAAAGGGCAATGGACATTTTACGGCGGTCATGATCCTGAAGATTATCAACACATGGTAGGCGACCCTCCTACCGACCTGAATCTGCATCCCAACTCCCCGGGCTACAGACTAATCCTGAACAATGTCTTATTTCCCGCAGCAAAAAAGAAAAAACAGAAAACCTAATTTTCAGAAAATAGAACCAGGAACCAAGAGCAAAGAGTAAAGAACCAGGAACCAAGAACCAAGAGCAAAGACTGTTTAGTGCTAATTGAGATTTACTGCTTTATTTCAGACCTCTGACCTCTTAAAAGCCAAAAGCAGAAAGTCAAAAGCTAAAAGCAGAAAGCTAAAAGTCAAAAGCTAAAAGCAAATTTTGCAATCTCAGACTTCAGACCTCTGAAAAGCCAAAAGCAGAAAGTCAAAAGCTAAAAGCTAAAAGCAAATTGTGCAATCTCAGACCTCACATCTCATACCTCAGAT
>CAIJME010000263.1 GCA_903821625.1 uncultured Sphingobacteriales bacterium
ACAACCGGAGCTTTACCTGAGATCTATTCTTATGGACATCGGATGCATCAAGGCATGCGACGAGATCCAAAAACCGGAAGAATGATGGTTGTTGAATTTGGGGAATTAGCAGGTGATGAATTAAATATTCTTAAACCTGGGGCTAATTATGGATGGCCAATTGCAACATATAGTTTGGAATATAGTGGAGCAATTATTTCAGAAAGTCCATTAAAGGAGGGAATTGAGCCACCTATTCATCATTATGCAATTGCACCTTCTGATTTTGATTTTGTATATGGAAAAAATTATCCGGGATGGGATGGTAATATTTTTATTGGTGGCCTGGCCACTAAAAAACTTTATCGGCTTGTAATGAAAAACGACACTTTTGTGCACGATGAAGCACTTCTGAATAATCTTGGAAGAATAAGAGAAGTTGTGTATGGTCCGGATCAGTTTTTATACGCGATGACTGAAGATACGGGTATTTTGGTAAGATTAATACCTCTTCAAAAGTTATAAGATTGACCCAATATTTAAGATTTTAACTAGTAATAAAAGATACTATGAAACGCAGAAATGTATTAAAACAACTTGCTATGATTCCGTTGGCTGGATCTATACTGGGAAAAGAATCGGTATTAGCTGAAACTCCAAAAGGTTTTTCCAAAGATTTCAAACCCTCAAAAACAACTCAAATCAATGAGGTGTCAACTGTTGCCTCTTTTATGGCAGCTGATAATATTTTTCGTTCAATTGGGGTAGAACCCTTAATAAATTGTAGAGGTGCCTATACCATTATTGGTGGTTGCCTTGAACTTCCACCCGTTAGGGAAGCCATGGAAGCTGCTTCACACAATTTTGTTCAATATGATGAACTTGCCGCAGGAATTGGTCAGAGATTAGCTGATTTAACAAAATCTGAATGGGGAATGGTTTCTGCAGGTTGTGCTGCAGGTATGAAACATATTACTGCTGCTTGTGTAACAGGTGGTGATCCTGAAAAATTAATTCGTATACCAGATCTGTCTGGCTTCGATAAAAATGAAGTGATTATTCCTTTGTATTCTAGAAATACCTATGATCATTCGATTCGAAATATTGGTGTAAAGATTGTTCATGTTACCAATGTGGCTGAACTAGAAAAAGCGATCAATCCTAAAACTGCAATGATCTACGTAAATGCTGTAAATGGATCATTTACAGGGCAGCCATTTTCACTTGAGGTGATTGCCAGTGTAGCAAAACCAAAGAATATTCCAATTCTGATAGATGCTGCAGCAGAGAATTTAACAATCCCTTCAGTGCACATAAAAAGAGGAGCTGATGTAGTGGCCTATAGTGGTGGAAAAGCTATTAGAGGGCCACAATGTGCCGGTTTGATGCTCGGAAGAAAAGATATTCTAGAATCTGCATGGCAGTCAAGTTCACCTCACCATGGCCCTGGACGTGATAATAAAGTTGGCCGTGAAGAGATGATTGGCATGATGGCTGCAGTAGAAACTTGGATAAAACGTGACCACGACGCTGAATATAAAAGTTGGATGGCCAGGTTAAATACCATTGCAAAAAAAGCATTGACTATTGAAGGTGTTAAGACATCAATTATAGAACCTGAAGAGTTATCCAATAAGCATCCAACATTATGGGTTTCATGGGATCCTGCAAAATTTAATGTAACCGGTTATGAAATTGCCGAAGAACTTGGAAGTACCAAGCCTCGTGTCGCAATTGGTTCTAAAGATCAAACTGATGGAACTACCTCTATTGATCTGGTTTCTAGTCATATGAAGGAAGGTGAAGATACTATTGTAGCTGAAAGAGTGTATGAAATTCTAAATAGAAAACGAAGCCCTAAATCAACTGCAATGGTAGCTCCCTCAGGTAATGTTGGTGGTCAATGGGATGTTGATGTTCAATTTTTTAGCAGTACAATTAAACATAGTTTTAATATACAACAAGATGGGAACTGGATTAATGGATCTCATAAAAGCCAGTTTGATGAAAGAAGTATCGGCGGTACAATTGAAGGCAATCAGGTAAAATTAAGTAGTACTATTACTAAGCCTGGAGATCAAATTACATTTTACTTCTCTGGCAACTTAAATGGAGATTCAATTTCAGGGAATATCCATATGGGTGAATATCGTACTGCAAAATTTACGGCAGTTCGAAATACAACAAAGCCTGCACGAAGTAAAGTTCTAGTTCCAAAGGGGCCACCATTGGCCACCTAGGCTTTAAAGAATTGTCCAGAACATTATTGATATTAATGTTCTGGACTGTTTTTCGATAGATATTCCACGCTTTTTTTGTATTTTTATGAATATAAATCAAATTCGATATGAGAAATCTGTTTCTGATTATTTTCACTGTTTTACTGCTTAGTGCTTGTTCAAGAAAGAATGATTATGATACAGTTTTCAAGAATCCCGAATTGTATTCAAAAGCGGTTGCTGACTTAACAAAAGTTATCACTCATGACATTTTCACGCCTCCAGTAGCCAGTAGGATTTATGCCTATAGCAATATTGCTGCATACGAAGTTATGGCTGGAAAATCAACGAATTTCAAACCCTTGAGTTCCAAACTATCTGGGTTAAAACCAACTCCATTACCTGATAAGGAAATTAATGCCGAATTATCAGCTTTGCTTGCTCTATCCTTCGTTGGTCAGGAATTGACATTTAGTAAAGATTCTGCACAGAAAATCATAGATGGACATATTCAATTAGCTAAAAGCCACGGGATGCCTGAGGCAATGATTGAAGAATCTCAGAATTATGCCAAGTTAGTAAGTAAGGCAGTTCTGGATTGGAGTAAAAAAGATAATTATAAGCAAACTCGATCTGCGGTTAAATACACTGTGAATAATACTGATGAAAGTAGGTGGGTTCCAACTCCACCAGCCTATATGCCTGCCATTGAACCAAACTGGATGAAGATTAGAACGGTATTAATTGATTCTGCCAGTCAGTTCCTCCCAAAACCTCCTTCTCCATTCAGCAAAGTTAAAGGCACTAAATTTTATAATTTGGCTTTAGAAGTATACGAAACGGGTAAAACGCTAACAGTAGAACAAAAGGCAATCGCTGATTTTTGGGACTGCAATGGTTTTAAAGTTAATGTTTCAGGTCACGTTACCTATGCAACCAAAGCGATGACCCCCGGTGGGCACTGGATGGGTATTACTGGTATTGTTTGTAAAAATCAAAAATCTGATTTCGCTAAAACTGTTTATTCTTACGCAGGTGTCTCTATTGGGATTATGGATGCTTTTATATCCTGCTGGAATACAAAGTTTACTTTTGACTTACTCAGACCTGAAACTTACATTAATCAGTATGTAGATAATTCCTGGAAACCATATTTACAAACTCCTCCTTTTCCTGAATATACAAGTGGGCACTCTATTATTTCCAGTACTGCAGCAACTATACTTGAAAAGATTTATGGCAAAAACACTCCTTTTGTAGATGATACCGAAAGAGCATGGGGCTGGCCTGACCGAAAATTTGAAAATGTTCAACAGGCTGCGCAAGAAGCTGCACTAAGTCGATTATATGGTGGAATACATTATAGAGAAGCAATGGAAGAAGGCTTAGTTGAAGGCCGAAAAATTGGTGAATTTGTATTCTCTAGATTAAATTAATGGATCATCATTACGTTTACTATAAACCGTAATGATGGCTTTTGAAATCGATTATTTTTTGACTAAGTATTGAAATGTTCTTGTTTACTGTTCTATAACAATTATCGACTTAGATTCCAAAAGAACATTTTTCATCATCCTATTTCATATTTTAATTTAAAATCTCAGATTTTTTAAATAGAATTGTGTTGTACAATTTAGTATAACCATTCATATAAAATCAATAAAAAAATGAAAAATTTTTTAGTGCTGGGTGTATGTGCCCTTTTTATTGCATGTAATAGTTCATCAAATAATTCAGAGGTATTAGCAGATTCAAGTTCTTCAATTACTAATGATAGCACAAACGTAATTGTTGCTGCAGACAGCACTAATTTAGCTTCAGAGAATACAGTTGAAACTACTCCAGAATCGAATACCGAAGACGTTAATACTAGTGCAGTTGCTGCAGTAAAACCTGTAGCAAAAACAATTCAGCCAGATGTTAAAGTAAAAGCTTCTGAAAATACTGAGAATGCAGATATCAAGAAGGGTGAATTGCTTATATCAAAATCTGATTGTTTTGCATGTCATAAAATACAGGATAAACTTTTAGGGCCATCCTATAAAGATGTTGCTAACAAGTACGAGAATACAAAAGCGAATTTAGATTACCTTGTTAATAAAGTAAAAACGGGTGGAAGTGGTGTTTGGGGTGCAGTTCCTATGTCACCACATCCTGCTTTAGCTGATGATGATGCAAGAGCAATGATCACCTATGTTTTGAGTCTGAAATAGCTTTTAGAATATCAAAATTGCTTAATTCAAATTATTTGCTTAATTTTTTATAAATGGATGAGTTAGGTGTTCGATATACTGTAACATTATACTATCTAAATGCCCTTCAATTCAATGAAGTACAGAATCCATTACTATATTTAAAAACACACTAGGGTTTAACCAATCATTTATACTCCTATTATAAATAGATTATAATTCAATAAAATATGGTTTTACATTCAAATAATAAGCTTTTAAAGACCTTATGCTTTTCTGTATTATTTACAGGGACAGTTCTTATCAGTTACGCACAGGAACTTTTTGTTTCAACTGAATTAACCCCATCCAAGAGTTTTACATCGGGTGCCGAAGGTCCTGCAGTTGGACGTACAGGAATTGTTTATGCTGTTAATTATGCAAAACAAGGAACGATAGGGCAGATAACTGGAGATGGAAAATCAAGTTTATTTCTTGAACTTCCATCAGGCAGTATTGGAAATGGTATTCGTTTCGATAGTAAAGGCAATATGCTTATTGCTGATTATACCAAACACAACATTCTTAAAGTTAATATGTTAACAAAAGCTGTTAGTGTTTTTGCTCATAATCCTAAATTGAGCCAGCCTAATGATATCGCCATTGATACTAAAGATAGATTATTTGCTAGCGATCCGAATTGGAAGGAAAATACAGGTAGAATATGGCGAATAGATACAGATGGTAAATTTACTTTGCTTGATAGCATGGGTACAACCAACGGCATTGAAGTTAGCCCTGATAACAAATCTCTTTATGTAAATGAGTCTGTTCAGCGTAAGGTCTGGAAGTATGACCTCAATGAAAAAGGAGAAATAAGCAATAAACGACTAATCCATGAATTCCCTGATTTTGGAATGGATGGTATGAGATGCGATGTTGACGGTAATTTATACATTACAAGACATGGCAAGGGCACTGTTGCCAAATTATCTCCCTCAGGTAAATTGATTAGAGAGATTAGTACAATAGGTAAATTACCAAGTAATATTGCATTTGGTGGTAAGGATGGAAAAACTGCTTACATTACTCTTCAGGATAGAGGTAATATGGAAAGCTTTAGGGTAGACCAACCAGGCCGTGAGTGGGTAATGTCAAAAAAGAAATAATAATTTATTCAAAAACAATAATATGAAAACAGAAAGAAGATCAGTATTAAAGAAATTATTCGCTTCAGTAGTAGGAGTAACCGGATTAGGTGTAGTAGCCAATGCCAAAGGAATTGAATCATCGCCTGAAAAGATTGCAGGAAATATCACTTCTATTCAAAATGTTCCTATGTTTTCTGGCCATACCATTCATAACGGGATGGTATATATTGCAGGCAAGGGTGCTCATACCGAACCTTTTGAGATTAAGGCACATACTGAAATTGTATTGAAAGAGCTTGAAAAAGAGCTGATAAAAGCCGGATCCTCAATGGAAAAAGTTTTGAAAGTAACTGTATATCTTAATGATATAGCAGATTACAAAGGAATGAACGAGATTTATAAAGGTCGTTTTGGAAGCAAGCCGCCGGTTCGTACAACAATAGCTGTGGCTAAAGGTGGTGTACCGGGCGATTCTCTTGTTGAAATGGATGCGATAGCTTATCTTTAAGCCTATGAGAAAATTAGAAGGAACAACCCTTTAATTATTTATTTCAATTTATTACAGCCAATATAATTTTTCGAAATTTTATTGGCTGTAATAGTGTTTTAAAAAGAGCTATCTTCTAATAAATGTTAATTCTATGAAA
>CAIJME010000264.1 GCA_903821625.1 uncultured Sphingobacteriales bacterium
TCAAATTCTTGTCTATGATATGGACAAATGATTTTTCCTTTAGAACACCAACCATTACTTAGTTGAGCACCTGCATGAGGACATTTATTTTGTATAGCAAAGAGCTTACCTTCAGTTTTAACTAGGCATAGCTTCTTGCCTGCAACAGTTACAGGCTTCAGAAAGTCTTCGGAAGAAAGAATTGTCAAAGGAAATATCTTAATCCAGTTCATTAGGTATCAAAAATTGTCAATTTTATGTCTCAATACTCTTTAAGCAAGGTTCAGAAATTAAACTTAAGTATATTTGCATTCTAAGTTACAAAATGGCACACCAAATTCCGCCAGACGGCACATTATTACCTTTAATGGAAGAGTTTTATACCATCCAAGGTGAAGGATTTCATTCAGGGAAAGCGGCCTATTTTATTCGCTTGGGTGGTTGCGACGTGGGTTGTCATTGGTGTGACGTAAAGGAAAGTTGGGATGCCGAATTACATCCTCTGACTGCAGCAGACCAAATTGTTCAAAATGCAGAAAAATTTCCTGGAAAGGCTGTAGTGGTAACGGGTGGCGAACCACTTATTTATAATCTAGATTATTTAACGGCTGAATTACAAAAACGAGGCATCAAAACATTTATTGAAACATCTGGAGCTTATCCTCTTTCGGGAAGTTGGGACTGGATCTGTTTATCACCCAAAAAATTTAAGTCGCCAAGACCAGATATTTTGCCTTTTGCCGGCGAGTTAAAAGTAATCGTATTTAATAAAAGTGATTTTCTTTGGGCTGAAGAACATGCAGTTCATGTTGCAGATACCTGCAAATTATATTTACAGCCAGAGTGGTCTAAAAATTCAGAAATTACTCCATTGATCATTGAGTACGTGATGCAAAATCCTAAATGGGAAATTTCATTACAAACCCATAAATACCTGAACATTCCGTAGTGTTTTTTTAAAATTTTATATCAGATTAGCCTTTTCATAAATACTTTGATTTACTACAATAGGCTAAGAGTATTTAATTTTTTACCTTCATCCTCAGGAATATTCCTCAATAGTTATGTTTAAGCGTTTACTAATTGTTTTTTGCATTCTACCCCTGATTGTCTTTGCTCAAAAGAAAACCAACTCGGCAAATAAGCAGGCACAAAAAGCGTATGAACAGGCTAATCAATCTATTTCTGAGAAATTGTATGATAAGGCCATATCTGAACTTAATCAGGCCATATCTTTAGACCCTAACTTTCTATTCGCATATCAGCAATTAGGTGATCTGTACAGAAAGTCAGGGAAGTATTCCAATGCCTTAAATAACTATCAAAGAGTTCTTTCAATAGATCCTGAATTCCATCCTCTCACCTATTTTGGAATCGCTGAATCTGAGCTAAATACTGGAAATTATGCCAAAGCGATAGAGCATTTTAATAAATATTTGACCTATCCTGGTTTAAATACTACAAGCGTTGACAAGATCAATAAATAAATTAAGGATTGTACATTTAGTTTGGAAGCCCAAAAATCACCCGTTCCTTTTAAACCTATTAATATGGGTCCTGCAATCAACACAAAAGAAGATGAATATCTACCTGTGATTACTGCAGATGAAGAAATGATCATATTCACTCGCCAGGAAAATAGTAATGAAGATTTCTTTAAAAGTGTGAAACGAAATGGCGAATGGTCTGTTGCTGAATTTTTAAGTAAAGAAATTAATACCTCTAATTTTAATGAAGGTGCTCAAAATATTTCGCCAGATGGCAACTATTTATTTTTTACGGGATGTAACCGTCCCGATGGCTTAGGAAGATGTGATATTTACATTTCAAAACGTGAAGGTAATGATTGGAGTACACCTTTTAATATTGGCGGACCCGTAAATACTGCCGGCTGGGAATCTCAGCCCTCCATCAGTGCTGATGGCCGCACCTTGTATTTTGTGAGTACCCGTCAGGGTGGTTATGGAGGCTATGATATCTGGAGTTCTGAATTAAACACAGATGGTACATGGTCAAATCCTATTAATCTGGGTAAGGAAATCAATACATCATTTGATGAACAATCTCCATTTATTCATCCAGATAATGAAAGTCTTTATTTTTCA
>CAIJME010000265.1 GCA_903821625.1 uncultured Sphingobacteriales bacterium
AGGTTCAACACTCCATGGCTCGTTAAAGATTGCACATGGGATGTACCAATGATCAAAAAGGCGGTGATCTGGCTTGCTAATACGCTTGGAAAACCGATCCTAAAACTTACCGAAGAAGATTATAACAACCACGGAATGGCGCAACTGGCAACTGAGAAAGGTCCGGTTTATAATATCAATATTCATATTTTCAATAAACTGCAGCATACCATTACCGGATGGCCGGGAGGAAAAAGCAATGCAGATGATTCTCAAAGGCCTGAAAGAGCGGTTCCTGATAAAAAAAGATCGGTCATTTTTTCACCTCACCCTGATGATGACGTAATTTCAATGGGTGGAACTTTTATCAGACTTGTTGATCAGGGCCATGATGTACATGTGGCTTACCAAACCTCAGGTAATACTGCTGTTTGGGATGATGATGCACTTAGATTTGTTGAATTTGCAAGAGATTTCAGCAAATCAATCGACTTAGATACCAATAAGCTCGAAGAGCTTTATGTATCTATGCGCAAGTTCATGGAAAATAAACAACCTAATCAGGCTGACACTTCAGAAATTCAGACGCTGAAAGGTTTGATCCGTAAAGGTGAGGCAACTAGTGGTGCGCGTTTTGCCGGTCTAAAAGATGATCACATACATTTTATGGCTCTTCCTTTTTACGATAAGGGAAAAACAATTCGTAATCCGGTTGCAGAAGACGATGTACGTATTACCATGGAATTACTCGACAAAATAAAACCTCATCAGGTATTTGCTGCCGGCGATTTTGCCGATCCTCATGGAACACACAAGGTTTGTTTTGATATCATTATTGAAGCTCTTGAGCGTTTAAAAGATAAAGAATGGGTTAAAGATTGCTGGCTATGGCTATACCGTGGTGCATGGCATGAATTTGAGACCCATGAAATTCAAATGGCAGTTCCTCTTTCACCTCAGGAAGTTGAACGCAAAAGATTAGCCATATTTAAGCATCAGTCTCAAAAAGACATCCCTGTATTCCCGGGTGATGATGCCCGAGAATTTTGGGTGCGTGCCGAAGATCGCACGCGCGAAACCGCTAAAGCCTACGATAAACTGGGTCTTGCTGAATATGAAGCAATGGAAGCGTTCATCAGATGGGAATTTTAGGCCTAGCCTGAAATCAAGAATATGAGGATCAGACTACTATTCATCCTGGCTATCAGTATTCTGAGCCTAAGAACCTATGCGCAGCAGTCTTCTAGGCCTAATATAGTAGTTATATTAACTGATGATCATGCGGTAAGTGCAATTGGAGCCTATGGTTCTAAATATGGGGCAACACCAAACTTAGATCGACTAGCCAAAGAAGGAGCCCTTTTTAACAGAGCATTTGTAGTCAATTCTATTTGCGGTCCAAGCAGGGCCGTTCTTTTAACTGGCAAGTATAGCCATGTAAATGGGATGAGAGATAATCGTGATCGATTCGATGCCTCGCAAGATGTATTTCCCGCACGTCTCAAACAATCTGGTTTTCAAACTGCCTGGATTGGAAAATGGCATTTAGTTTCCTACCCACAGGGATTTGATTACTGGAATATTTTTCCGGGTCAGGGGCTTTATTATAATCCCGACATGATCAGCATGAACGGAGATACCACTAGGCATGATGGTTATGGAACAGATATTGTAACCGATATGACCATCAACTGGCTTGATAAACGTGATGAATCGAAGCCATTCTTTGTTGTTGTTGGCGAGAAAGCTCCGCATCGCACTTGGATGCCTGATACTGCCGACTTGGGCAAGTTTGATCAGATCAATTTTCCATTACCAAAGAATTTTTATGATCCATATACTAAGCGTATCGCTGCGGGAATGCAGGATATGTCTATAGAAAAAACCATGAAACTGGGCTACGATTTAAAGATGAAAAGCGATCCTGATGTAGTTGCAGAAGCATTCATTAAAAGAATGAGCCCGGCACAACGTAAAAAATGGAATGCCTATTATGATCAAGTTGAAGCAGACTTTCAAAAGAAAAAATTAACAGGAAAGGCACTCACCGAATGGAAATATCAACGCTACATGCGCGATTACTACAGTACAACACTTTCACTTGACCGGAATATTGGTAAGATCCTAGCCTACCTTGACAAGAACAACCTAACTAAGAATACCATTGTTGTATACACCTCAGACCAAGGTTTTTATCTGGGTGAACATGGCTGGTTCGATAAACGATTTATGTATGAGGAATCTATGCGTACTCCGCTCATTATCAGGTACCCAGGAGTAATAAAACCAGGGACTATTTCAAACCAGTTAATATCAAATGTTGATTTTGCTCCTACATTTTTAGATGCAGCAGGTGTTGCCATTCCAAAACAAATTCAGGGTGTATCAATGATGCCTATATTAAGGAATCCCAATGCAAGCATCCGAACTTCTGCTTATTATCATTTTTACGAATTTCCAGGTGAGCACAGTGTATTGAAGCATTTTGGCATTCGTACAAACCGTTACAAACTGATTCGTTTTTATGATCATAAAAATTTCTGGGAACTGTATGATCTTCAAAAAGACCCGCATGAAATGAAAAATCTGTATGGACAGAAAAAATATGATGCCATTACAGCAGATCTAAAAAAGCAGCTGGAACAACTTTGCATTCAAAATAAAGACCAAGAAGCACTAAAAGCCTTAGCTCAAAATTTCTGATCTCAATAAAAGTATACTTTTGAATACTAAATTTAAGATATGTCTGAATCTTCCACACTAATAAAGTCGCCTGTTAGGCTTTTATCTCTTGATGTTTTCAGAGGCTTAACAGTAGCTGCCATGATCCTGGTTAACAACCCTGGAAGTTGGTCAACTATTTATGCTCCATTAAAACATGCCGAATGGAATGGCTGTACTCCTACAGATCTGATATTTCCTTTCTTTCTTTTTATTGTTGGGGTTTCAATAAGTTATGCGCTGGGTAGTAAAAAAGAGTCTACTAGCCAGTCAAAGCTTCTATTTACAGCTTTAAAGAGGGCATCAATCTTATTTGGATTAGGACTTTTTTTGAATCTGTTTCCTAAGGTATTTACTGACCCAATGGAGGCTATAAGCACGGTTCGCATACCCGGTGTTTTGCAAAGAATTGCAATCGTATTCTTTTTTACAGCGCTGATCTACGTTAAAACAAATCAAAAAACCCAATTAAGATTATTTTTCGGGATCCTGATCGCGTATTGGGCGCTCATGACATTTGTTCCGGTACCCGGTATTGGGTATGCAAATCTTGAGAAAGAAACCAATTTAGGAGCATGGCTTGACCGCACAATACTTACCGAAGCACATCTGTGGAAGTCAGTCAAAACCTGGGATCCTGAAGGGATTCTAAGTACTTTACCAGCTGTTGCTACCGGCCTTTTTGGAGTTCTAATCGGCACTTGGCTGAGGCGTAAGGACCGGGAAGAAAGTGTGAAAATTTCATGGATGTTTTCTATTGGAATATTAGCAGTTGTCTTTGGATTGATCTGGGATCTTTTTTTTCCAATAAATAAGGCACTTTGGACCAGCTCTTTTGTATTATATGCAGGCGGATTGGCCACCATCGGTCTTGCATTATGCTATTGGCTCATTGATGTACAGGGTTATAAAAAGGGTACAACTCCTTTAGTTGTTTATGGGGTCAATGCAATTACAGTCTTTTTTCTTTCCGGCCTGATCCCAAGAATATTAACCCTAATCATGGTAAACATGCCAGATGGAACCCGTGTAAATTCAAGAGTCTGGATGTATGAAACTTTCTATACACCCTACTTTACACCAATCAACGCATCACTCGCTGGAGCTGTAACATTTATCCTAATTTGGCTTCTAATACTGTGGGTAATGTTTAAACGGAAGATAATAGTGAAAGTTTAATTTATTGCTTAAATTTACTAATCCAATTATTTCAAGAATCATATGAGAAAAATTAATACACTGATTGCCTTTTCGGTAGCGATAGTTATCGCCGTATCGGGAATGGCCAATGCTCAAACAACTGTAAAGAGCAAGACTGGAGCGGCATCCGAGATTATCCCTTTAGATCCGGCAGTAAGAACAGGTAAACTACCTAACGGATTTACGTATTACATCCGTAAAAATGTTGAGCCAAAAAATAGGGTTACCTTATACCTTGCCAACAAAATAGGTTCCATTATGGAAAATGACGATCAGCTTGGACTGGCCCATTTTATGGAGCACATGGGCTTTAACGGAACCAAGAATTTTCCGAAAAATGACCTGGTGAATTACCTTCAAAAAACAGGTGTGCGCTTTGGTGCCGACCTGAATGCATACACCAGTTTTGATGAAACTGTCTACCAACTTCCTATCCCTTCTGATGATCCTGAGATCCTAAAAAATGGAATTCAGATTATGCGCGATTGGGCTCAGGATGCAACCTTAGATGATGCTGAAATCAATAAGGAACGCGGTGTAGTATTAGAAGAAAAGAGATTAGGAAAAGGTGCTCAGCAGCGTATGCAGGATCAGTATCTGCCGATGCTTTTCAATAACACCCGTTATTCAAACCGTTTGCCCATTGGTACAGAAGAGGTTTTAAAGAATTTTACCCCTGCTACCCTACGTCAATTTTACGCTGACTGGTACCGCCCAGATCTTCAGGCACTGATTGTAGTTGGCGATATCGATGTAGCTGCTATGGAGCAAACAATCAAAGCAAAATTTTCTGATCTTAAAAAGCCGGCAAAACCACGTTTGCGCACAAAATATTCAATTACATTGTTGAACAAAAATCAGTTCATCACTGTTACTGATAAAGAATTCCCGGTAAGTGTGGCTCAGATCTTAATTAAGCATCCAGAGTCAAAACTAATTACTAAAACTGATTACAGAAATAGTATGGTTAGGTCTTTATTTAACCAGATGCTGGGTGCCCGCTTTGCCGATCTAAGCAAGCAGGCAGATCCTCCATTCCTTCAGGGAGGTGCCAATATCAGTCCATTTTTAGCTGGCCTGGATAATTACAGCGCCTTTGTTGTGGCTAAACCAGGCGAAATGGAAAGAGGTTTTAAAGCCGTACTTACTGAAACCGAACGCTTACAACGTTTTGGATTCACACAAACAGAATTAGACCGTGCAAAACAATCCTATCTAACTAATATGGAGTCTTCTTTCAAGGAGAAAGATAAAACACCATCAGCTAGTTTTGTAAACGAATACTTGCGTCATTTTCTTGAACAAGAGGCTAGCCCGGGTATTGACTATGAGTTTAATATGGCTAA
>CAIJME010000266.1 GCA_903821625.1 uncultured Sphingobacteriales bacterium
CAAGCCACTCGTTTAGGAGCAAATGCAGTTATTGGCGTTGACCTTGATTATGAAACCCTTGGAAGCAATGGAAGCATGCTGATGGTTAGTGCATCGGGTACAGCGGTTATTGTGGAAGATCGGATTTAAGTATTAAAGTGTTCTATGCTTAAAGCGAAGAAATGTTTAATTCCACAAAGTCAATCAACGAATGAATCACCTTAATATGAATTTCCTGTGCCCTATCTGCATATTCTGATCGGGGTGCACGAATTTCCACGTCACAAAGTCCGGCCATACTACCACCATTTTTACCGGTCAGGCCAATCACTTTCATTTCCTTAATTTTTGCGGCTTCAATAGCTTTTAAAACATTTTCAGAATTTCCGCTGGTGCTAATCGCAAAAAGTACATCGCCTTTTTGTCCGATAGCTTCAACCATTCTTGAAAAAACAAAGGCATAGCCATAATCATTTGCTACACAAGTTAAATGAGAAGGATCAGAAATTGCAATAGCTGGATATGCAGGTCGGTCGTTTCTATACCTGCCCGATAGTTCTTCTGCAAAATGCATGGCATCACACATAGAACCCCCATTACCACATGATATAACCTTGCCACCCGATTGAATAGCCTCTACTAAAATCTTTCCTGCAGATTCAATAGCGCTAAAATTATTAGGCTCAGAAATAAATGCATCCAGTACTTCTCTGGCTTCAGTAAAATGTTTTTTAATTCTATCCATTAGGGATTCACAAATTTATAAACAGCTCCTTTTGTTCCTTTTGAGCCCACTTCCTGATTGGTCAGGACATACAGCTCAGCAACATTATCCTCGGCAAATCCCAGGATTTTTAAATCGCCAGATGGTTTGCCTGTTAATTCAATATTTCCACGGGTCCATGTTTGACCCTTTTGCTCAAGAAAGAACAGCGGACCGGTCCAGTCTCCAAATATATATTTTCCTGATAGTACTTTTATTGCCGAACCGTTATAAACATATCCACCGGTAATACTAATACCCAATTCATGCTTATATTCATTAATGGGCAATTTTAATCCATCGGTTTTACAATTGGCTTCAGGATCAAAACAATGTGTGGCTTCCATGATCTTCCATCCGTAATTCCCGCCTTTTTCAATGATATTAACCTCCTCAAACTTATTTTGGCCAACATCAGCTGCAAAAAGCTGCCCGGTTTTACGGTCAAAAGAAAATCGCCAGGGATTACGCAATCCATAGGCCCAAATCTCTGATTTAGCCTGCTTTCCAACAAAAGGATTATCCTGAGGAATTTTATACGAACGTTCTGTATTTACATCTATCCTTAGAATTTTTCCAAGCAAGGTGTTCATATTTTGACCATTACCTGAATCTCCATGCTTATCACCCGCACCGCCACCATCTCCCAATCCGATGTATAAATAACCATCCGGACCAAATTTAAGATCCCCGCCATTATGATTGCTTTCTGGCTGCTGAACGGTCAGTAAAACTCTTTCGGATGCTAAATCTGCCCTCAAGGGATCAGAAGATGTAATAAATTCGGAAACTACAGATTGGTGATCGGTTCCTGCTTGAGTGGCAGAAGCACTATAGTAAACATAGAATTTTTTATTGTGGGAATAATCAGGATGAAGAGTAATACCCAATAAACCTCTTTCATCATAAGCACCGCTCAATTTGACAAGCTTATTTTGCAGATCAAGAAATGCTACTTCGAGTAGATCCTTGCCTTTAAGAACCCTGATCTGTCCGGTTTGTTGAGCAATGAGCATGGTTCCATCCGGAGTAAATGCAGCTGCAACAGGAGAATGAAGGCCATCGGCAATTTTCTGGATTTTAAGTGAAATTACTGGCTCGTTTGTCTTTTGGGGCGATGGGGCTGAGCATCCTATGCCCAATACAAATAAGGTGTAAATCAGGAAACTCAACTTTTTAATACGCCTCATATAAATTTAAATAAAGGATTGATTACGTTTAAACCTGATGTTTAATTATAATTCCACCTTGCTCAAAATTCAAAAATTAGAAATCTCTTAATTTAGAGAGATAAAATATCAACGATCTTCAATAGCTCAGAATTCACATCCGTGTTATGTTTAATAGCACTACTAAAGGGGGTGAAATGTATTTTCTGATTCACTATACCAATCATTTCGCAGGTTCTACCTTCCATCAGAGCTTCAACAGCTGCTACACCTAACCTGCTGGCCAACACCCTATCCATACACGATGGGGCTCCGCCTCTTTGAATATGTCCTAAAATAGAAAGCCTTGTATCAATACCCGGGAATTTATCTTTTACAATTTTTGCGATTTCAAAGGCACCACCAACATCGTCTCCTTCAGCAACAATGATAATCTTTGACGACTTATCCTTCCTGCTTATTTCCAATCGATGAATCAAAGCATTAATATCTGTTTTGCTTTCAGGAATCAAAATTGCCTCTGCCCCAGAACCAATTCCGCTTCTTAAAGCAATCAAACCGGAGTCACGGCCCATAACTTCAACAATAAACAATCTATCATGCGACTCGGCGGTATCACGTATCTTATCTACTGCATCAATAACGGTATTAATGGCAGTATCATAACCTATTGTAAAGTCGGTACCCATCAAATCATTGTCAATGGTTCCGGGAAGCCCGACCACAGGAATACTAAATTCTCCATGAAAAATATTAGCTCCTGTGAATGTACCATCCCCGCCAATGGCAACAATGGCATCAATTCCATTATTCACTAACTGCTCGTAAGCCTTAGCTCTACCTTCTTTTGTTCGGAATTGTTCGCTTCTGGCGGTTTTCAATAAGGTTCCACCACGCTGAATGATGTTCGCTACTGATTTTCTATCCATCTGTTTAAATTCACCGCCAATCATTCCATCATAGCCACGCAAAATGCCTGTGACATTTAGATCATAATACAATGCGGTTCTTACAACCGCACGTATTGCTGCATTCATCCCAGGCGAATCGCCTCCAGAGGTAAAAACTCCAATATTTTTAATATTTGCTTTGTTCATTTTATTATTTTTTTTCAAAAGCAGTCTTACCGCTTTCTAAAAATTTAATGTAATTATTTACATCCAAATTAAATGACTGCGGCGTAACTATTGCGGTTCCATCATGATCGGCTATCACGTAATAAGGTTGTGAATTAGTGCCAAATTTTGAGGCCTGAAAATCACTCCATTTTTGCCCAATCGAACTTACTTTTTTTCCACTAAATGCTGAATTGTATTTCTCTTCCTGACTTAATTCTGTTTTATCATCCACATATAAAGATATCAAAACATAATCTTCGCGAAGGCGACGCAATACTTCCTTATCTGGCCATACACTAGCCTCCATTTTACGACAATTAGTACAGCTCCATCCTGTAAAATCAAGCAATATGGGTTTATTTACGCTTTTTGCATAAGCAAGACCCTGCTCATAATCATAAAATGCATCCAAGCCATGTGGCGCATGGAACAAACCTGCATACTTTTTTCCCGATGTCTGAGTTTTAGTTACCGCAGATCCAGCATTTGAGTAAAGATCAAATTCTTGAGTCGTTTGTGGGGGTAGCCAGGCACTAATACCTTTCAATGGCGCTCCCCATAAACCCGGTATCATATAAATGGTGAATCCCAACACAAACATGGCGAAGAATAACCTTGGCAATGAAAGAAAATTAATCTCAGAATCATGTGATAAACGAAGTTTGCCCAGCAAATAAAGTGACCACATTCCAAAAACCACAATCCAGATAATCAAAAATATATCTCTATTAAAAATACCCCAATGGTAAGCCAGGTCAACATTTGATAAGAACTTAAAGGCAAGCGCAATTTCCAGGAAGCCGAGTGATACTTTTACGGTGTTTAACCATCCGCCCGATTTAGGCATCTCTTTCAACCAGGATGGGAATATTGCAAAAAGGGTAAAAGGAATTGCCAATGCAGATGAAAATCCAAGCATCCCAATTGCTGGTCCTAAATATGAACCTTTGGATACTGCATCAACTAATAGAGTACCAATAATTGGGCCTGTACATGAAAATGAAACCAGCGCAAGTGTAAAAGCCATAAAAAATAAACCCATGAAGCCGCTTTGATTCGACTTTTCATCCATTTTATTGACTAAAGATGAAGGAAGGGTGATCTCAAATGCACCCAGAAAAGAAATTCCAAAAATGATCAGAGCAACAAAGAACAGAAGGTTAAAAGTGGCACTGCTGGCAGCTTCATTTAAGGCCGAAGCGCCAAAGAGCAGGGTTATTAATAATCCTAGAGCAACATAAATAATAATGATTGAAACACCATAAATAATGGCACTTCTGATTCCCTTTGCTCTTGAACCCGACTGCTTTGTAAAAAATGAAACTGTCATCGGAATCATTGGGTAGATACAAGGCATGAAAAATGCGGCAAGGCCTCCAATAAATCCGGCAATAAAAATGGCCCATAAAGAACCTTCAGCCTTAGAAGCCGTTTTATTAGAAACTAAAACAGAAGCAACCGAATTGGAATTAGTATCAACCACCCGCCCTGCTGCTAAAGAACTATCAGGAGAAACACTTTGGGAAGCTATTACAACATCAGAACCCGCAACTAGCGGAACCTCAAATTCAACTTCGGCAGGAGGCAGGCAACGCTGGTCGTCACAAACCATAAATTCAAGAACCCCTGTAACAGCTGCTACTGGATTATTTAAGCTGATCCGCTGTTTAAATACTACCTGATTTTTATGCCAGGCTATTTCCATATTGAAATTCTTATCAAAAGCAGTTATTGGTTTAGGACTTTCAGTAACTTTCCCTATTAGCCTATATGCAGCAGAAGAATTGAACTTAAAGGAAGTTGGAATTGGCCCACCCTCTTCAATAAACTGAGAATAAAGATGCCATCCCTTTTCAATTTTTGCTGTTAGTAACAGATCATATTCTTTATCATTTATTTTTTCTGATGAATAAGACCATTTAACCGGGTCAAATATCTTGGCATTAGGATCAGTAAACTGAGCCTGTGCAGCAAAACAAAAAAACAGTAATACTATTCCCAAAAATTTCTTCATGTCCTTAATTATTTATAAACTCAATTTCTTTAGTATTAAAAACTCTTGTCTCATGTTCTGTTTCCAGAATGAGCTGTCCAATGTCGGTTATTCCAATGATCTTTCCGTTTTGAATCCTTCCATCAAACTTGAATAAAGCCCATTGATCCTTTAGATATAACAGATTCAAATATTCATCATTGATCTTTTTAAGGGATCCGCCTTTGAGCTGAAGATACCTGGCTTCAACAGTACTACAAATTTCACCTAATAATCCCAATAAGTCGTAATCCTGATGTAATTCTTGTTTAAGTGAGGTAACATTTTTAAGATTTGTCGGAAAATATTCTTGATTCACATTCAAACCTATCCCAATTATGGCATACTTAATTTTATTGCCTTGAACAATATTTTCAATGAGCATTCCACCAATTTTTTTGGTGTGGATATACAGATCATTGGGCCATTTTATAAAAGCACTTTCCGGAATATATTTTATCAAAACATCATTTAGAGCAACGCTAATTGCTTTATTAAGGTCAAATTGCCTATCCACGGCAAGAAAAGACGGATTCAACAGGATACTAAAAGTCAAATTTTTACCCGCTTCACTTTGCCATAAATTTTCGGCCTGGCCTCTTCCGGCAAATTGCTTCTCTGCCATTATTACAGTACCATCCAATAATGGCGTAGATTTTGACACAGCATCCTTAAGAAAGGTATTTGTTGAGTCAACCTCTTTTAAGGTAATTAGATTATGACCAATAAATAGTCCTGAAAAAGTATTATTTTGCAATGGAGATTTGCTTTATATAATTTATCAAAACTAAAATTTTTTAATGGTAAAAAATAAAAATGCTCAAGAATCAACGTTAATCTCTGAATTTGTTGTTCATGGGATACAGGAAAAAAAAGGAAATGAAATTGTTCGTCTTGATTTAAGAAATATTCACAGCTCGGTTGCCGATTACTTTGTAGTTTGCCATGCCGAATCTTCTACCCAATTAAAAGCAATTGCACAAAGTGTTGAAGAAGAAGTTTTTAAAGCACTCAAACTTGAACCATGGAGAAAAGAAGGATATCAGCAGGCCGATTGGATAATTCTTGATTATGTAGATGTTGTAGTTCATATTTTCAAAACCGATAAGCGCGAATACTATGGAATTGAAGATCTTTGGGGAGATGCAGAAATGCAATCCTATAAAAGTGCATAAACCTTTTAAGGTAAATGTTCGTTAAAATAAAAATACTTATTGCTATAAAATGAAAGAAAATAATTCCGATACGAAAAAGCCCATCAAAAAAATTCCAGGAAAAAAAATAGTAGCTAAACCACCTAAGTTTAATATAATGTGGCTTTATGCTGTCATTATACTAGGTTTATTTGTTGTTCAGTACCTATTCAGCTCGAATAATGCAAAAACAATCAGTTACCAGAAGTTTGAAACCGAAATGTTGAAAACTGGTGATGTTGAAAAACTGGTCTCTTATAAAAACGGCGATCTTTACAGTATCGATGTATACATCAAGAAAGATCGTTTAGATCAAAAAAAATACGAAGATGTAAAACCTAAGGGTAGTTTTAATGCAACCTCTACAGGACCTCAGTATACGTTTACACAGGCAACCTATGAGAGTTTTGAAAGTAAGATCAATGAAGCAGAGAAAGCCCTACCAACTAATCAGCGTACACCAATAGTTTCTGAAACTAGAGAAAGCCCTTGGGCAGGATGGTTCATGTCATTTATTTTACCTGTGCTTTTGCTTGTTGGTTTCTGGGTATTTATAATGAAACGGATGGGTGGTGGTGCCGGTGGTGGTGGTGGTGGACAGATATTCAATATCGGAAAATCCAAGGCTACATTATTCGATAAAGAATCTCAGGTAACCATAACATTCAATGATGTTGCCGGATTAGAAGAGGCAAAACAAGAAGTGATGGAGATCGTAGATTTTCTGAAAAATCCTAAAAAATACACGAATCTGGGAGGTAAGATACCCAAAGGTGCACTCCTGATTGGTGCTCCAGGAACCGGTAAAACCTTAATGGCAAAAGCGGTTGCAGGTGAAGCTCAGGTTCCATTTTTCTCGCTTTCAGGTTCAGATTTTGTTGAAATGTTTGTGGGGGTTGGTGCATCTCGCGTACGGGATCTATTCAAACAAGCGAAAGAAAAAGCCCCTTGTATCATATTTATCGATGAGATTGATGCCATTGGACGTGCTCGAGGAAAGAATAATATTGTTGGCGGAAACGATGAAAGAGAAAATACATTGAACCAGTTACTGGTTGAGATGGATGGATTTGGAACCGACTCCGGAATTATCATTCTGGCAGCAACAAACAGACCAGACGTATTGGATACAGCTTTACTTCGTCCAGGACGATTTGACCGGCAGATATCCATTGATAAGCCAGATTTGGTAGGTCGTGAACAAATTTTTAAAGTTCACCTGAAACCATTAAAGCTTGCTAAAGGTGTAGACTCTAAAAAATTATCCGCTCAAACTCCTGGTTTTGCAGGTGCCGAAATTGCGAATGTTTGTAATGAAGCCGCACTGATCGCAGCCCGGCGCAATAAAGAAGCTGTAGATATGCAGGATTTTCAGGATGCTGTGGATCGTGTAATCGGTGGACTGGAGAAAAAGAATAAGATCATATCTCCTGAAGAAAAACGAATTGTAGCTTATCACGAAGCGGGTCACGCTATTGCGGGTTGGTTCCTAGAACATGCCGATCCCTTGGTTAAGGTTTCAATCGTTCCTCGTGGTGTAGCGGCATTAGGGTATGCGCAATATCTGCCAAAAGAACAGTTCCTTTATACCACAGAACAATTGATTGATGGTATGTGTATGACATTAGGTGGTCGAGTAGCCGAAGACCTTGTGTTCAATAAAATATCGACTGGTGCCCAGAATGACCTAGAACGTATCACAAAATTATCTTATGCCATGGTAACTATCTATGGAATGAACGATAAGGTTGGTAATGTTTCATTCAACGACACGCAGGGAGAATATCAGTTCAATAAACCATACTCAGAAAAAACATCCGAAATGATTGATGTTGAAGTTCGTAATCAGATTGATCAGGCCTATCAGCGTACCAAGCAGTTACTTACTGAAAAACGTGATGGACTTGAAAAGCTTGCTGAAAAGCTACTGGAAAAAGAGATTCTTTTTCAATCAGATCTGGAAGAAATTTTAGGAAAACGTCCGTTCGACAATCGTACAACTTATGATGAATTTGTGAATGGAATTGAACCCAAAACTGAAATAGAACCAATAGCGAACGAAGCAAAGGTGGATCATGCTATTGATGTTCTTGAAAATAAGTCTGCACAGGATTAACATAAATCATTCTATGAATACGAAATCATACCCTATAAAAATGTTATGATTTCGTAATTTAATATACAGGTGTTCATGAAAGAAACAACTTCTAAAGAAAAGATGTTGAAGAAGATCCGAAAGGCACTTCTTGAAAAACGAGATAACCCCTATCCAAATTTAGAAGATACCCCGCTTTACGAAGAATATAACGATCATCTGGATATTCTTTTTGCCGGACAATTAAGTGCAGTTTCAGGAAATTTTGTATTCTGCGAAGACGAGATTCAGCTGATCGAAAACTTACTGGACCTTGCTGAGAAAAATAATTGGCGTAGGATCTACGCATGGGAGACTGGATTGCAGTCACTATTAAGCAAGTATGAATTCCCTTTTTACAGTACAGATACTGAGTTTTTAAATGCTGATGTGGGTATCACTTACTGTGAAGCTCTAGTTGCTCGGAATGGGAGTGTACTTGTTTCTAATGGAACAGCAGCTGGAAGAAGGTTAAGTATCTATCCGCACATACATATCGTGATAGCCTACACTTCTCAATTGGTACTCGATTTGAAAGACGGATTTAAACTTTTGAAGGAAAAATATCCTGAAAGTATGCCTAGTATGGTTTCAAATATTACCGGACCGAGTCGTACTGCAGATATTGAGAAAACATTGGTTTTAGGCGCACACGGACCAAAGGAGCTCTATGTTTTTCTACTAGAAGATTAATAGGATACCAATATATTCAATTACTGAACGCTCAATAGATCAAATATTACTGATCATTTTCACCTCCAGCTCATGAGAGCCAGTATCATGAATACTTAATGATATGGTTTGGGCTATGAAACCGGGAGAAATGATATCCAAAAGATATTTTCCCGAATTAAGATCATTTAAAGTAACCTTTCCGCAGGGTCCACATACCGCAGTTTTTCCAATACTGTCCATACTAATTAGTGCATGACTAACTGGACGTCCGGTTGAAGAATCTACAACAGATAGATTAAGAGTCCCGAATATTTGGAATTCTAATTCAGCGAAAGCCTGATTAGCATCAAAAATAGCAGGAGAAGCAGGTACCTCATCCCAAAGGACCAAGGTCTCAGAATCTAGAATTAAGTTTTTCATAAAAATTAATTTTGAGGAATTAAATCTTCAAAATTTTCATTTAATTAAAATAGATAAACAAAAATACAAAAAATATATAAGGTGTAGTTTTTTGATATCTAAAAATTGATAATGCCAATTTTAAGGATGAGGTGTTTAATTTGAAAAGAATATGTACCTTTAATACAATAAACCAATATAGTATTCCGTATAATTTCTTTTAATGAGCACTAGTATCAAGTCTATAATCGTAGGGACGGGTAGTTTTGTACCTGTTAATATCATTTCAAATAATGACTTTTTAGAACATCGTTTTTACGAAAAAAATGGCGAACCCATTTTACGAGAGAATTCTGAAGTGATACAAAAATTCCAGGACATCACCGAAATTGAGGAGCGCCGTTATGCAAATAAGGAGCATATGGCATCTGATTTGGGCTATTTTGCTGCTTTAAATGCTATTGAAAGTTCTGCTATTGATCCTGAAACTTTAGATTATATCATTGTTGCACACAACTTTGGAGATATTGCAACAGGCAGTACGCGTGTAGATGTGCTTCCAACTCTGGGTTCAAGGATAAAGCATAAATTGGGAATAAAAAATCCGGATTGTGTAGCCTATGATCTTCCTTTTGGTTGTCCGGGGTGGTTACAGGGAATGATACAGGCTGATTATTATATCCGCTCAGGTGATGCTAAGCGGGTACTTATTATTGGGACAGAAACCTTATCCAGAGTTACAGACCCCCATGACAGAGACAGTATGATTTATGCCGACGGTTCTGGCGCAACCATACTAGAAGGAAGAATAATAGAAAATGAAGGAATATTATCACATAAAACACAAACTCATACTTCAGCAGAAGCCTACTATCTTTATTCAGGAGGCTCCAGCAATCCTGATCTCATCACAGATGATCAATTCATAAAAATGGATGGCCGAAAAATATATGAATATGCCTTAAAAAATGTACCTCTAGTTATCCAGCAAACACTTGACAAATCAGGAATTGATGTGCGGGATGTCAAAAAAGTACTGGTTCATCAGGCAAATGGAAAAATGGATGAGGCTATTCTTAAAAGGCTATTCAAATTGAATGGAATCACAGACACACCAATGGACGTGATGCCAATGACCATTGCAAATTTTGGAAATAGCTCAGTAGCAACCGTCCCAACTTTATTGGATTTAATCTTAAAAAACAAACTGAATGGTCACCAAATCAATAAAGGAGATGCCGTTGTTTTTACTTCGGTTGGTGCTGGAATGAATATAAACTCTATGGTTTATCGCTTTTAACTAGCGTGTTTTTCTATCCATAATTTTAGCTAATTACCCAATAGGTTTAGGTCCGTAATCTTATACGAAAACAAAAATTAAACTATAAAGGCATAAAAAAAGCGACCAGGAACCTGATCGCTTAATACTATTTAAAGGAGTTTATACAGTTGCTGGTACTGCTTCTTCAGCATAACCTTCGTCAACCACAATTCTGCCGCAATGCTCACATACAATAATACGCTTACGCTGACGGATATCTAATTGTCTTTGTGGCGGGATCTGATTAAAACATCCTGAACATGAATCACGCTTAATGGTAACTACCGCAAGTCCATTTTTTGCGTTTCGGCGTAAACGGTGATATGCGATCAAAAGACGTTCCTCGATGTGTTTTTCTGCTACTTCAGCTTTTGCTTGGATACTTACTTCATCTTTCTCAGTTTCTGCAGTAATCGTATCTAATTCAGCTTTCTTTAACTCAAGATCTTTTTTGCGCTCAGTTATAACAGCTAAGGCTTTTTCATAGATCTCAGTTTTATTCTGAATGTCGAACGAAAATTCTTTAATCTTTTTCTCAGAAACCTGAATTTCTAAACCTTGAATTTCAATCTCTTTAGAGATCGCATCGTATTCACGGTTGTTCTTAACGTCCTTAAGTTGATCATCATACTTCTTTGTAGCAGCAAGAGCATCTTTGATCATGTTCTTGCGAGTTACGATTGTATCCTCAAGTTCATCAAGCTCTGCCTTTATTTTCTGTATCCGGGTTTCTAAACCTGCAACTTCATCTTCAAGGTCTGACACCTCCATTGGAAGTTCACCTCTTGTTTGACGGATCTTGTCGATCTGCGTGTGAAGGGTCTGAAGTTCGAATAATGCTTTTAATTTCTCTTCTACTGATTGTTCCATTAAATCAAATAATTTATGGGGTTTGTGTTCTGTATTGTTAAACGGATTGCAAAGTTACAAAATTTTTCTGTAATTAATTCCAACAATAATTCCTGTGTAAACTGCTCACTTTCAAAATGTCCAACATCGGCAATAATTAGTTTTCCTTCCGCATCAAAAAACTCATGATATTTAAAATCTGCGGTAATAAAAATATCTGCCCCGGCATTGATTGCATTTTGCAAGAGAAAGCTTCCTGAACCGCCACAAACCGCCACTCTCCTAATTTTTTTTGATCTCAATTCGGTATGACGAATAACCTTTGCACCCAATTTTCCTTTAACAAATTTCAAAAATTCCAGCTCATCCCAATCAGCTTCAAGGTTACCAATCATTCCCGATCCAACTTCTTGAAAACCATTGTTTAGCGGATAAATATCATAGGCCACTTCTTCGTAAGGATGCACCCCAAGCAGCGAAGCAATGATCACTCGCTCCATATTTACAGGATAAATCACCTCGATTCTTACTTCCGCTTCATGGTGCTGCTGACCAATTTCTCCAACATAGGGATCAGAACCAGAACCGGCCTTGAAGGTACCGGTACCCACCACATTAAAACTGGATTCCGAATAATTTCCAATCATTCCAGCACCGGCTTCAAAAAGTGCTTTGCGCACATTGTCTGCATCTGCAATGGGGCAAAAAGTGACCAATTTTTTAAGTACACCTTCTTTAACTTTCAAAATACTAGCATTTCGGATATCCAGCTTTTCACATATTTTCTTATTCACACCTTGCAGAATATGATCTAAATTTGTGTGGATGGCATAAATGGCAATATCATGTTTAATTGCTTTCATCACCACTCGTTCCACATAGCTATTTCCATTAAACTTTTTAAGGCCCTTGAAAACAATGGGATGGTGAGAAATGATCAAATTGAAACCCAGCTGAATGGCTTCATCAATAACAGACTCTGTGCAATCTAATGAGATCAGTGCACCAGATAATTCCATATCCTGACTGCCCACAATAAGACCCGAATTATCATAGTCTTCCTGATAGGCCAGTGGTGCTATCTCTTCAAGAAAAGTGGTTAATTCTCTTAATTTCATATTCAAAGATACCCTATTTGTTTTGCCAGCTCCAAATCCGGATAATTAGACTAATTAGAACGCTAAACAATATCATCGTGGTAAATGGAATATAAAGTCTGAAACCTGGTCGCTCAATCTTCAAATCACCTGGTAAGTTTCCTATCCAGTTCATCTTATCATGAAAAAAAAAGATCAGTAATCCAATAAAAAATAGAAGAAGTCCAATCAATAGAAGGATCTTTCCAGTCCCGCTATTCATAAATTAAATAGAATTTAAGGGCGGATTGTCCATCATTTTTACTAGAAGTGCACATTCATTTGCGGCCTTACGGTTATGCTCAAAGGTCAGGGCTTTATGATTAATAGTATCAACTATTGTCCCAATAAAACATAAACCAGCTGTCAGAATATACAGAATACCCATACCTATATTACCAACAATAAAACGCTGTATTCCGGCGATGCCTAAAAAGCCAAGTAAGGTAAAAAGAAGAATCTCTTGAGGATCTTTGCGGCGGTTAGAATAAAATGCAACAAAATTCTGAGACTGCCGCTCATTCATTTCCGTTAAAATCTGCCTCAAATAAGCGTATTCGTCTGGGCTCATGCCCTTTAAATTAACTAGTGGGTCTCTTTCCATGTTGAAACTGTGTTGGTTTATCTAAATTTATAAGGAAATTATTTAATAATTGTAGAATCCTATAAATCAGGATAATTAATGCAGGAATTCCAAACCAATGCTGAACGAATGAACGTATGGGATCTCCTTGAAGCATGTATCTTATTGACCGGCCCAATCCGCATCCAGGACACCAATCCAAACCCATAATATCAAGGGGACATAAAGAAAAATGTGAA
>CAIJME010000267.1 GCA_903821625.1 uncultured Sphingobacteriales bacterium
ATAATTTCTTCCCGCTCATAGCCGCGGGGGCCTAGTTCTTTTTCTGTAGCAAAAAAGAACCATGCCGAGGCGGTACGACGAGACCATGAGTGCCTTTAAAAAACAATAAATAAAAGCGAATAATCCTACCGCTGCGCCTGATGCTATGAAAGTTAGTGGGTTGGCTAATGAAGTAATTGCCGCACCAGCCAATGCGGAACAACGGTTATTAAAGGTCTGTGCTAGCGTGGCGGAGAAAAAAATATGCTTTACTTTCATATTACTAGTAACGCTCACCTTAGTAACCTGTCAGATTTTGACTAAAAAGAATTAATACAAGACATTATACTTAGCCGACCAGTGTCCACCGCTTGGTTACTTTTTATTGGGGATGTAATTGAAGCTGGCAGTGACAGCTATTTTTTCAGCTATTTTCTTAAAAACAAATTTAGGAATGTTAATCTTGTGATCAATGAGTAGTACCTCAAACTTAGCATCCAGATTTAAGTTATTTTCATCTATAATGAGCTTCCCCTTGATGGTTCTTTCCTGATCAACTCCATGAATATTCAGTGTTCCGCTTGCGCTCAGGTTATAAGTTCCTGATTTACTAAAGTTGATCAACTCGTTTATTTTGCCCTTGAATGTAGCATAAGGAAATTTCTCGCTTTCTAGGTAGGTTTCATTAAAATGCTGTTGCATTAATCTGTTTTTAAATTGAAATTGAGCTATTGGAATACGAACGACCAGTTCCCGATTGTCAACATTAATTACTGAACTTGTTTTGGTATTCTTTGCTGCAATATCCGCAATCGGACCTTTAGAGAAAAAGCTGATCTCGCTATTCTTTATATTATAAAGCTGGTTCTGTGCCGATGAATAAAGGCTAATCGCTAAAAAAGCTGATAATACTATAAGTTGTCTCATGGTTTAGCCTTGAATATTGCAGACCTTATGATTACTATCAGTTACCATTTTAATCAGTCTGCTTATCTTAAGATCAGGCTTCAAATACTCTCAGCGTGCTTCCAGATAATGAAGTACTATATTTTTTTAAATTAGAAGAGGCAGGACCTTTAGTTCTCGTTCCATTTGAATCGAAAACTGATCCATGCCCGGCATCAGTAAGCGAACAGGGGAACGTGTTATCTGCCGAATTATAAATTACCGGATTACCCTGGTGCGTACAACCACTAGAAAGTGCGATGTAGTTTGAGCCATTTTTTGCAATAATAACATTATTCATGATTGTCCAGCCCTTGGTACTGATATCAGTATTGGTACTTACATTTAATGTAAAATCAACTTTTGAACCTATTACCGGACTTGTTGGATTGCTTGTTGTTGGTGTAGCTGAGTCACTTTTACCGCATGCTCCAAGGCATGATGTGATTACTAGTGAGCCTGCACTTAATCCTAAGGCAGCTAGGAAATCTTTGCGTTCCATAATTAATTAGTTTTAATTTTTTAATTGTGTTAATTTCAACTAGAATCTGTATTTCTTTTTATACGAGATTAAGGCGTCATTGGTTTGGCAGCATTTTAAATAACATCCATTTATTAACCTAAAATATATAAAATGAAACAAATATGTGTTTTCCTTTTGTTTTTTTCTGTGGCTGCATCTGCTCAGCAAAAGCAATCCTTGTCTATTACACTTGAAAATGTAGAATATCCCTATCCACTAAATTTTGTTTCGATGAGTATCGAAGGACAGGATGTTCGAATGGCTTATATGGATATAAAACCGGCAAATTATAACTGAAAATGCTTGATTCAAGACTTGACATTCCTGAAGAGTTTATCAGGGCTTTGGCGAGAAATTTTAAATAAGTTGACTTATACTATTTCAGAATATCCTAGAGCTGAAACAAAAATTTAGTGGTTTAAGCTAATAATAAAGAGGCAATTTCTTCTGCAGTCAATTTTTGTTGCTCGCCGCTTTTCATATTTTTTAGTGATAAAAGTCCTGTTTCCATTTCATCGCTTCCAATAAGTATTACGAATGGGATGTTTTTATCATCTGCATAGGCCATTTGTTTTTTAAGCTTTGCGGATGAAGGGTAGATCTCTGCACTGATACCTTTATCTCTTAAAGTTTGCAGTAATGGAAGTGCAAATTTTTCTGCCTTTTCGTCGAAATTACTAATCAGAACCTTGGTGCTTTCGGATGTGCTCTGAGGAAAGAGTTTGAGCTCCTCCAGTACATCATAAATACGGTCGGCCCCAAATGATATGCCTACCCCAGTTAAATCGCTCAGGCCAAACATTCCGGTAAGGTCGTCGTAGCGGCCACCTCCTCCAATGCTGCCCATGGCTACTTCATTGGTTTTAACCTCAAATATAGCTCCCGTATAATAGTTTAGACCGCGGGCAAGTGTAATATCAAGTTCCAAATTGAGTATTGAGTATTGAGTATTAAGTATTGAGAACTTATCGAGGTAACTAAATATAGTCTCAATTTCAGAAATTCCTTTCAAACCTATTTCAGATGAAGCAAGTACTGAACGAAGGTTATTCAGCTTTTCTTCATTTGATCCGCTCAGGTTGATGATTGGGTTAAGTGTTTTGATATCTGATGATGTAAAACCGCGTTCAATCAGTTCTTTGGTCACCCCATCAAGGCCGATTTTGTCTAGCTTATCAATTGCGACCGTCATATCTACAATCAGTTCAGGTTTACCTATGATCTCGGCTATACCGGATAATATTTTGCGGTTATTGATCTTGATGGTAAAATCTTTTAGTCCGAGTTTGGTTAATGCTTCTTGATATATCAGTACAAATTCTGCTTCATTAATTAAACTTTCAGATCCAACCACATCGGCATCGCATTGATAAAATTCACGGTATCTTCCTTTTTGCGGACGGTCGGCACGCCACACTGGCTGAATCTGGAATCGTTTGAATGGAAATGAGATCTCATTTCTGTGCATTACTACATAGCGTGCAAATGGAACCGTAAGGTCATACCTTAATGCCTTTTCACTAATTTCAGAAATTAGGAGTTGTGAGTTACGGCTTTCAAGCTTATTGGCAGGGATATTTGAAAGATAATCTCCAGAATTTAAAACCTTAAAAATAAGTTTGTCGCCTTCATCGCCATATTTTCCGGTTAGGGTGTTGAGATTTTCCATGGTAGGAGTTTGAATCTCTTGGTATCCATATTTTTTAAATACCGAACTTATGGTATTGAAAATATGATTACGCTTCACCATTTCGGATGCCGAAAAATCACGGGTACCTTTTGGAATAGATGGTTTGATAATTGCCATAAATCAAATGTACAAAAACGCTGGAAGCTTAACGATTAGAACCTAATTCCGTTATGATCTCTTTACATCTTT
The DNA here is from genome assembly GCA_903821625.1 of uncultured Sphingobacteriales bacterium. Lineage (GTDB taxonomy): Bacteria > Bacteroidota > Bacteroidia > Sphingobacteriales > Sphingobacteriaceae > Daejeonella. The sequence goes on from CAIJME010000267.1 coordinate 3,327, forward strand.
TTTCAATCATGAGATAAACTGGTTCAAATTGATTATCATCATGATAGGGATCAGGTACAATCCCATTTTTTAAGAATAAGCGAACTTTTTCAACACCATCATCCCCATTTGCCAAAGATATTACATCTGAAAGATTGTTTTGATCCATTGTTAAAATATGATCATATTTTTCAAAGTCAGTGATATCAAACTGTCTGCATGACTGATTCGTAATATCTACTCCATATTTTTGTGCCACAGCAATTGAGCGTCTGTCTGGTTTTTCACCGATATGCCAGTTGCCCGTTCCTGCTGAATCAATCTCCCAGTTTAAATTTTTTTCTTTGACTAGGCGTTCTAAAATACCATGAGCAAGCGGCGATCGACATATATTACCTAAACAAACCATTAAGATTTTCATGGATATTAGTCGTTTAGGATTAATCTATAAAAATACTGTTTAATAATCCGGCAAGATGTATTCCACCTTTTAGTAATTGCTGATTGGCGGTTTCCAGATTGTCATATATATACCTGTAGCTGAGTTTATCTCCAGATTTTACCTTTGAATACAGGCCTTCACTGATTTTATAGGAATCAGTGACCCATTGTTTAGGTCCTTCTAACTGAAGAGATTGCAACTTGTATTTGTCTATGAAATTTATGGAGTTGGTATATTCAGTATAACTCAGATCCTGTGATTCGATCAGGTCACTATCCCAAACCCGATGCAGGTTTGTATTTTGTCCAAACCAGGTTAATTGAATTTTATTTCCTCCCAAATCTTCGAAACGGCCGGCATGCATGGGTTGATGAATGTCTCCAACCAGATGGATCAGTATTTTGAGGTACATGACTTTTTTATCCTGAGCAAGAGATTTGTTTTTTAGTTCTGAACTCAGAAAAAGTATCCGGGTATAGGCATCAGTAACTGTGTCCTGTTTCAACGCATAGTCTAATTGCTCATATTTTAATCCGGCTGGAAGATTAATATAGTGCCAGTTGCCCAAATAATTATATGCCGGTTCTGATTTTATAAA
>CAIJME010000268.1 GCA_903821625.1 uncultured Sphingobacteriales bacterium
AAGGCTGGATACAGGATGCCAATGGAAACCCATCGGTTGACCCTCATGAATTAAAAAAAGGAGGCTCCCTACTTCCATTAGGTAGTGATCGAGACCATGGTAGTCATAAAGGTTTTGGACTTAGCGCAACAGTAGATATTCTTTCTGCAGTACTTTCAGGAGCAAACTATGGTCCATGGGTACCCCCATTTGTTGCATTTATGGAACCATCTACTGATCCGGTAGGAAAAGGAATCGGGCATTTTCTGGGGGCTATGCGTGTTGATGGCTTCAGGCCAATTGACGAATTTAAATCGCACCTCGATAACTGGATTGAACGATTCAGCACTGCCAAATCGATCAGGGAAGAACAAAAAGTGATTATCCCGGGTCAACCTGAAGTAGCAGCAGAAAAAGAAAGAAAGCTGAATGGCATTCCATTGATAGATGATGTTTGTAAAGATCTTAATGAGATTGCTGAAAAGTTAGGGATAGAAAAACTAATTTGAATTTAACAATTCAGCCAATCAAGACTTTGTTTACTAATCACCTATAAACAAGGTTATTACATAAATATATTCTTATTAATTCAGCCTTTTTAATCAATCTTTTGACTATCTCAAAAGGGTGTATTATAATTATTCAGCTTCCGTTTTTTGTTCTCCGCAATTCACTAATGTCATTTTTCTGTCCCTTTTGCAGTTCACTACCAAATGAAACATTACAAATCAGGATACTTGCATTCGGAAACTTAAATTGAATTGCAACCGCAACAATAAATCAGGCTATATGAATGAACAATTAGAAAAAATTAAAAAGTCAGTTGAACCCTTAAGACAACAAATAGTCAATCATAAAGTTTATTCAATGATCAATGACCTAGACGACTTGAAAATATTTATGCAATACCATGTTTTTGCAGTGTGGGACTTTATGTCGTTGTTAAAGGCATTGCAAAACAATTTAACCTGCACTTCAATTCCCTGGTTTCCAAAAGGTTCTGCAGACACCAGAAATCTTATTAATGAAATAGTTGTTGGCGAAGAATCTGATGTAGATAGTTTTGGGGTCAGAAAAAGTCATTTTGAACTTTATCTTGATGCCATGATGCAATGTAATGCAGACACCTCAAAAATAAAAAGATTCATAGAAGAATTACAACAGAGCGGCGACTTTAATTCAGCTTATGCAGCATCTGATGCTCCAAAAGAAGCCCGTGATTTTGTTGACTTTACCTTTAAAATTATTGGAAGCAATAAACCATTTCTGCAATCGGCCATATTTACCTTTGGGCGTGAAGACCTAATACCAGGCATGTTTGTTTCATTGGTAAATGACATACATACTAATTTCCCTGATAGTATTTCAATTTTCAAATATTACCTAGAAAGGCATATAGAAGTTGACGGAGATCATCATAGTCATCTTGCCTTGCAAATGACTTCAAATCTGTGTGGGACAAACGCAGAACTTTGGGAAGAAGCAGAACTTGCAACCATTGAATCCTTACAAAGGCGAATTGATCTTTGGGATGGTGTATACGAGCAAATAATGAAGAAAAAAGAATTAGTCCACACACCCTTATAAACTGTAAAAATATGCGTTGAATCTGCGATTAAAAATCATTTCACATATATTTGCTGTATATTCCAAGTATAAATAAGCAGATGAAAATATCACGATTTATATTCCTTGCATTTTTTTTAGTTTTCAAATTTGGATTCCTATTTGCACAGGATACCATCAGTCTGAACAATTTAATAGACAAATCACAAAAGATTGTCCAAGATTACCCCTATGAGAAGGTATATCTTCATTTTGACAAGCCATATTATGCTGTTGGAGATACAATTTGGTTCAAAGCATACATCGCTACCGGGCAAGATCAGCCATCCGATCTGAGCAAGGTCCTTTATGTAGATCTAATCGCTGAAAATGATACGCTGGTTCGTTCCATGAAACTTCCCATCGTGAATACCTCAGCTTATGGTAGTATCACACTCGAACCACTAGCTTATAAATCAGGTAATTACAGAATTCGCGCCTATACCTATTGGATGCTTAACTTCAGTGAAGATCTTTTTTTCAGCAAAAATATTCCGATTGGTGATGCCATCAATAGAAAAATCATTACCAATATTTCGCTGAATGGTGAAATTAAGGGTACATCTCCAACAATAAATACCAGTATTTTATATCAGGACCAGGATGGGAAGGCTTTTGCAAATAAAAAGGTAAGCTGGCGATTGATCTCTAAATTTGAGACCATTGCCCGAGGTCGAGAAACAACAGATGCCTCAGGTCAATTATCTTTAAAATTAACGGCCAATGAGAAAGCTGCGTTAGACACCGGAGTTCTCGAAACTGTACTTGAGGCAGAACCAAACAAATTGATCACTTCTGTTTTCCCTCTTAAAAATGCATTTGCAGATACAGATCTTCAATTCTTTCCGGAAGGTGGAGAGCTCATTCAAAATATAAACAATAAGGTTGCATTTAAGGCCATACAAGAAAAAGGATTGGGACTTGGTGTTAAAGGTGAGGTATTGGATAATACTGGAAAAGTGATCAGCAAACTTGAATCTCAGCATCTGGGTATGGGTGTTTTTGCCTTATTACCTGAAGCAGGTAAAACCTATTCAGCAAACCTAACCTTTGCTAATGGGATCAAAAAAACTGTTCCTCTGCCTGTGTCTAAGCCCTCCGGACTTAGCCTATCGGTTGTGAATTCTACTCCAAGTAGTGTCATGATACAGATCAGTGCAAATCAGGCATTTTACAGCACAAATAAAGACAAGAATTTTTACCTAATTGCCCGAAGTAAAGGAGTAATCGCTTTCGCTGCTCAAGCAGCCTTAAATACCATGACTATTGGAGCTTCTATCCCAAAGAATAAATTCCCGGATGGCATTTTACAAATAACTGTATTTAACACAAAAGGAGAGCCATTGGCAGAGAGACTAGTATTCATAAAACGTAACACTATTTCTTCTTTAAGCCTTAGTTCAGACAAAAAAGTTTACGGCACAAGGCAGGCAGTTAAAATGAATGTATTGGCCAAAACCAATAATATTCCAGTAGAGGGCAATTTCTCGATTTCTGTCATCAATGAATCAAAAGTACCGTTTAATGAAGACGAAGAAACCACCATTTTAAGTTCTTTTCTTATCTCTTCTGAGCTGCAAGGATTTATAGAAAAACCAAATTACTATTTCCACCAGATCAATGAGAAAAAAACAGCAGATCTCGACCTTTTAATGATGACTCAAGGATACCGTAAATTCTCGTACAAAGATATCATGGCCGGAAATGAACCTGTGATTAGTGTCTTACCAGAACAGGGAATAGAATTTTCAGGAATACTCAGAACATCGAATGGTATGCCCGTTTCTAATGGGAGTTTGAAACTGGTAGTCCCTGAAAGTCGTTTCTACGCCGAAACCAAATCAAACCTGAAAGGCGAATTCAAATTTGAAAAAGTAGTCATCACAGATTCTACAGAAGCTACAATCAGCGCCAGAAGTCAAACAGCAGCAAAAAACATGATGATCATGCTAAATGGTAGTGGCTTTCCTACAATTGCCAGAAACAAAAATACTGCTGAAGAAAAGCTAAATATCGACAGTGTACTTGCACCCTATCTAGACAATAGTAAAAGGCAGTATCGAATGATTACTCAAATGCTGCAAGAGGTTGTAGTAAAAGCTACAGCAATCAAGAAGTCAAGCCACATGGACCACCCTTCCTTATCCGGATTGGCAACAGTACCAGATCATCTGATTGAATCTGAGCGCTTTCAGGGCTGTGCAATATTCTTGAATTGTTTACAATCTTCGGCCACTGGCCTTATTTTTTCTGATAATAATTTCTACGTAACCCGTGTTTTTAATAGCGGATTAAAAGTTCCAGTACAGATATTTTATGATGGAATGCCAGTGGATGTCAATTACCTGAATAACGTACAGACAGCCGATGTTGACAATGTTGAGATTTTCCTCAAAGATGATCTTGGTTTGGTGAACCGTACTTATAATACCAATGGTGTTTTGGTCATCAATTCAAAGAAGACTGAGAAAGGAAAAGCCGTTACCGCAGAAGATCTGAAAAAATTATTTCCTCCAAGCAATGTATTGACCTTCAAACCACAGGGATACATTAAAAAAAGAGAATTCTATACTCCTAAATATCTGACACAGGCAAGCCGAACTGTTGGGGCTGATTATCGCAGCACAGTATATTGGAACCCGAGGGTATTTACTGATAAAGATGGGGCCATGGCACTAGAATTTTATAATGGTGACAATAAAGGAACCTATAAGGCCGTAGTAGAAGGAACAGATATAGATGGCAACTTATCCAGGTTTATATATCGATATAAAGTGGAGTAATTGCTACTGGGTATCATTGGCCTTTATTGCAAAATTTATTAATAATACAGATCGAAAATAAAACCAATAATAATAGATATCATCTTATTTCTGAAAGAATAAAAAAAAGGGGCTCTGATCAGAGCCCCTTTTTTTTAAGTTTTATTCTATCTGATTAATGAATCCCACCCAATAACCTAGACCAGCGAACTTTATCAAAAAATGTTCCGTTAGTATTCCAGCTCATCCAAACAAATAATGCCTTACCTACAATATGGTCATCAGGCACAAAGCCCCAGTAGCGTGAATCTAGCGAGTTATCTCTGTTATCACCCATCATCCAATAATAGTTCATTTTAAAGGTATAAGAATCAGTCTTTTTACCATTAATGATGATATCATTCCCTTTTTGCTCTATAGTATTCCCCTCATAAATGGAGATTGCCCGTTCATAAAGTGCATAGTTTGTACTATCCAGCTTAACTGTCCAGCCTTGCTTTGGAACGATAAGTGGTCCGAAATTATCAGCATTCCACTTAAACTGCGGATTATGCGGAAAAATTTGTGAGTCATACTCATTAACAGGCCTGATATAAGGATCAACAGCTTTAACATTAGACCATTTTTTAATGATCTCAGCATCTGCTGCAGACATATTAAAGATATATTCATCTGCTGTTGAGCGTTGAGCCTCGATATTTAGATCCTGTATCGCCTGAGGGTTAAAATCAGTTCCATCAGATTTAACGTAATAATACTTTTCACCAAATTGCGGAACTTCTGCAGGCTTGCCATTTAAATGAACTCTGGCATTAATAATATTGATAGTATCACCTCCAACAGCTATACAACGTTTAATATAGTTTTCACGTTTATCAACCGGACGCAAAAAAGGCTCATCCGCATCCATCGGATAATTAAATACAACTACATCATTTCTTTTCACTTCACTAAATCCAGGCAAACGATGATAATCCCATTTAATGCCTTCCCAATAAGCCTTGGTTCCTATCACTGGCATGGTATGGTGTGCAAAAGGAAAAGCCACAGGTGTCATAGGTGTTCTTGCCCCATAATTTACCTTACTTACAAAAAGATAATCCCCTACAAGCAGGGTTTTTTCCATTGAACCGGTGGGTATAACATAGGCTTCAATAAACAATCCACGTATCAATGTTGCTGCAACTACAGCAAAAAGGATGGCATCAAACCATTCTCTTCCAGCCGATTTCTTCTTACTTACCTTTTTATCTTTTGGCATAGTCTTATTAGAACCCTTTAAATCCATGTATTTATTTCTATTTAAACGCTAAAATCAAACATATCAGTAATATTATAAAAACCGGTTTTATCTTCCAGCCATTCTGCTGCTAACACAGCTCCTAATGCAAATCCTGCTCGATTATGAGCTTTATGTTTAAACTCAATATCATCAACTTCCGAACTGTAAATCACGGTATGCGTACCGGGAACATCTTCAATTCTGTGCGACTCGATCAGCAATTGATCAGGTTTTACAATAAATTCTTCTCCCGATCCAATCAACTCGTTAACCCACTCATTCTTACGATCAAGCTCACTCAATATCCCCTCAGAAATAGTCATTGCAGTGCCGCTGGGTGAATCAAGCTTTTGAGTATGATGGATTTCTTCAACCTGAACCTCATACTGTGGGTACCTGTTCATAATCTTTGCAAGCACTTTATTCACAAAAAAGAACACATTCACGCCTACACTGAAATTAGATGCATATAATAGCGTATTGTTACCTTGTTCACATGTATTCTTTACCGTCTGAAGATGTCCATACCATCCCGTGGTTCCTACAACTACCGGAACTCCAGCATCAAAGCAAAGTTCAATATTACTCAAAGCAGAGTCAGGAGTACTAAAATCAATGGCTACATCTGCCTTTCCCAGATTGGCAAGGGTCAGATCTTCTGTATTATCAATGTTAATCTTCAAAACAATTTCATGTCCTCTTTCAGTTGCAAATTGTTCAATAATACGGCCCATTTTGCCATATCCGAGGATAGCTATTTTCATTTGTAAAAGATGTTATTAAATACTTATCACAAAAGTACGATTTCTGATCATAAAGCAATTTTAAACCTTAGTCCTACTACCGGAGCAAAGGCAGATGCATGAACAGGAATCGGCTGATTTATTGTTGGATTGACCTGCAAGGTTAAATCATTAGATATATCAAACCTGAAAAACTTTGCATCAACATAGGCATCAATAATAGTTATGGCATAAAAACCTAAGCCGGCGAGCACCGAAAGATCTCTATCACGCCTATAGGAATCTTTAATATTTATTATTCCTTCGGTTGTATAAGGAGTGAACAGCGGATTTTCTTTCTTTCCAGGATTTTCCTGCCTGTATTGAGCCTCCTTTAAAAATATCTGATAATAACGTTGATTAAATTCAAAAACAAGTCCGATTCCCACAAAGCCACCATATACCAATGGAACTTTCCACCAGCGCTTGTTATAAATCTGACCGAGGCCGGGTAGCATCGCCGACTTCAGTGCCGCACGACGAGGCATTGCTTCAATTTCAATACGTGCTGAATCTTTAATTGCGGGAGTTTTTTTAACAACAATTTTAGCAGTGTCTTTACGAGCAGTATCATTCTCCTTTTTTTGAGCAAAAGCATTTGAATGCGCTAAAAAGCACATCAAAATGAACCCAGCAAGGATTTTAGCATTCATTACCAGTCTAACATTTCCAGAATACGGGCAAGATCATCGTCAGACATGAAGTTAATTTCAATCGACCCTTTGCCCTTCTCACCCAGTTTTAACTTAACATTAGTACTAAATTTAGAGGCCAAATCATCTTGTATTTTCATATACTGAAAGGATATAGCTCTTCCTTTGGATTTTTTCTTATCCTTGCCTATGGTGTGAATCTGGCGTACAAGTTCTTCAACCTTACGAACTGATAAGCCATTTTTGATGACCTCCTGATAAATATAGATTTGTTTATCAGAATCTTCAACAGAAATCAGAGCACGGGCATGACCCATAGAAATCTTTTTATCACGAATAGAAGCCTGAATCACAGGAGGCAGCTTCAAAAGTCGAAGGTAATTGGTAACCGTTGAACGGTTTTTGCTCACCCGATCACCAAGTTCTTCTTGCTTTAAATTACACTCATCGATCATCCTCTGAAAACTAAGTGCTACCTCAATAGCATTCAGGACTTCACGCTGAATATTTTCGATAAGAGCCATTTCCAGCATTTGCTGATCATTGGCAGTACGAATATAGGCAGGGATTTCTGTAAGTCCGGCTA
>CAIJME010000269.1 GCA_903821625.1 uncultured Sphingobacteriales bacterium
GCATTACCTCCTGTTGTTGTTTCTGGACTACCAAACATAACTCCGATCTTATCACGAAGTTGGTTAATAAAAATACAGCAACATCCTGTTTTTGAGATTGTTCCGGTTAATTTACGTAAGGCTTGCGACATTAAACGTGCATGAAGACCCATTTTTGAATCTCCCATTTCGCCTTCAATCTCAGCTTTAGGTACTAAGGCAGCAACAGAGTCTATTACAATTATATCAATAGCTCCTGAACGGATCAAATTATCAGCAATTTCTAAAGCCTGTTCTCCATTGTCAGGTTGTGAGATTAACAGGTTTTCAATGTCAACACCAAGTTTACTAGCATAAAATTTATCAAAAGCATGTTCAGCATCAATAAAAGCAGCAATACCTCCTTTTTTCTGTGCTTCAGCAATCGCATGAATAGCAAGAGTAGTTTTACCGGAAGATTCAGGGCCATAGATCTCAATGACCCTACCCTTAGGTAAGCCACCAATGCCTAATGCAATATCAAGGCTTATTGAACCAGTGGATATAGATTCAATGGCTTCAACTGCATTATCTCCTAACTTCATAACGGTGCCTTTACCGTATGATTTTTCAAGTTTATCTAGCGTTAACTGTAAAGCTTTTAATTTATCTGCGTTGCTCATTATTTTAGTTTTATTTCTTCAAAAGTATAATTAATATTTGAAAATACTAAAAATATTATCAAAAATAATTTCTTTGAATTTTCTCGGTTCCTGAATATATAGATTAATTAGTTCATTTGAAGGTCGCTTAGACTTAATTATTTAAATTTTTTTAATTGGATTGCAATTTTTTTGGCCTGTTGTTTCTTTTTTAGCTCACGTGATTTTTTCAGCTGAATATTTTCTGCTTTTCGCAGGGCTCCTTCTGTTTGGCTTTGTGCATAAAATTTACAAATAGGTGCTAGTTGACAACTGGTACATTTTGGACTTCTAGCCAGGCAAACATATCTTCCGTGTAAAATAAGCCAATGATGTGCAATATGGATTTTTTCTTTTGGAAGGAAGTTTACCAGTTGTTTTTCTACGGCTAGCGGTGTTTTTGCATTTCTTGTAAGCCCAATCCGATTAGATACTCTAAATACATGCGTATCTACTGCCATTGCAGGTGCGTTAAAAATTACAGAAGCTATCACATTTGCAGTTTTTCTACCAACTCCTGGCATTGTTTGAAGATCTTCTATAGATGAGGGAACTACACTATTAAAATTATCAACTAATTTTTTAGCCATTCCCACCAGATGTTTAGCTTTATTATTTGGATAACTTACGCTGCGTATAAATTCAAAGACCTGCTCTGAACTTGACTGTGCCAGACTTTCGGGACTGGGAAAATGTTCGAATAACTTTGGTGTAACCTGATTGATTCGTTTGTCGGTACATTGTGCGGATAAAATTACTGCAACTAATAGCTGGTACGGGTTTTCGTAATGCAATTCTGTTTCTGCTTCAGGTTGGTTAGAAGAGAAATAGTCTACAAAATTTTTATATCTGTCTTTTCTTAGCACCCCACAAATATAGGTCTGAATAAAATAATTTTCTTTATTTAAAGGTCAAAAAACTAGTCCGAAGACTGATTTTATTTTTTTAAAATAGATTTTGAATAATTTAAAAGATTGCTGATGCTATCCTGGCTTGGATTTGTTGCCATAGCATTTAAACAGGGTCTAATTTCAGTATAAAAAGATTGATCTTCTTCGCTTATATCTTCTGCACTAATATCTTTAATAACTTCTGTTTTTTGTAAAGAATGTGTTTTTGGAGTAGAGATCTCTATCATAAGCAATTTATTTTCTAGTTTAAACGTACTTAATTTAGGAATGTTTTATTTAGAATAAAATAATTTTAGATCTTCTTCAAACTTAATTCTCTGGTTAACATCATTTTGCGTAAATTATTTAGTGCATACCGCATTCGACCAAGTGCAGTATTTATACTTACCCCTGTGATATCTGATATTTCTTTAAAACTGAGTTCACCAAAATGGCGCATGATCAATACTTCTTTCTGATCTGATGGTAAGTGATGGATGAGTTCTCTTAGATCTTTGTGTGTTTGCTCCTGAATGATTTTATCTTCCGTGCTCTTATCATAAAATTTAATAACCTCAAAAATATCAAAACCATCAACCGTTGTTACCATTGGTTTACGCTTTTCTTTTCGAAAATGATCGATCACAAGATTATGTGCAATGCGTATTACCCATGGAAGAAACTTCCCTTCCTCATTATATTTTCCTGCTTTTAAGGTATTTATAACTTTAATAAAAGTATCCTGAAAAATATCCTCTGCCAGATAGGAGTCTTTTACTAAAAGATAAATGGACGTGTAGATTTTGGCTTTATGCCTTCGAATAAGTTCCTCTAGGCTTTGCTCATGGCCAATAATGTATTTTTGTACCAGATCCTGGTCACTTAACGAATGTATAGTTATAGCACTCATACTTTAAATTCCTTAGTAGTTAATTTCTTAAAAAATGATAGAGTAGAGTTTATTCGATAACGTTTCTCCTTTAGTTATTTATAATTAAATTAATTGCTTTTAAATCAAACAATAATCTTGCCAAAATCAAATAATATTTCATCATTGTTCTTTAATAAATACTTATAGCTGTATTTTTGCGTTCCGAATCATTTGGCTATATCAATATATACGAAATAAAATAGTTTGGAGTTTGCGAATGAACAAAGAGGCAGAAAAAGATCCTAAAAAGTATATTATTATTAAAGGGGCTAGAGTCCATAATCTAAAGAATATTGATGTCGCCATCCCTAAAAATAAATTAGTTGTCATTACCGGGATGTCTGGTTCAGGCAAGTCGTCACTCGCATTTGATACGCTGTATGCTGAAGGACAAAGGCGATATGTAGAAAGTTTATCATCCTACGCCAGACAGTTTATGGGGCGTATGAATAAGCCTGATGTTGATTATATTAAGGGTATCGCGCCTGCAATTGCTATCGAGCAAAAGGTTATTTCTAGTAATCCACGTTCAACTGTTGGTACTTCAACTGAGATTTATGATTATTTGAAATTGCTTTTTTCCAGGATCGGAAAAACCATATCCCCTGTTTCGGGAAGGGAAGTTAAAAAAGACACGGTTACGGATGTAATTAATTTTATTTCGGGTCTTTTAGAAGGCACTTCAGTTACTGTTTCCTGTCCTTTGCATGCCCACAATAACCGTTCTCTGAAGGAAGAGCTTGCTGTACTACTTCAAAAAGGTTTTACGCGCGTATTAATCAATGAGAAGTTATCTAAAATTGAAGACCTTCTGGATGATCAGTCAACCGGTAATATTAAATCGGGCAATGAGGAAGATATCAAGATCGTTATTGATCGTGTTTCTGTGGCAGCTGATGAAGAGACGCTAAGCCGTATAGCGGATTCAGTTCAAACCGCATTTTTTGAGGGTAGAGGCGATTGCTTTTTAGAAGAAAATGGTCTGATTCATGTGTTTTGCGATCGTTTTGAGCTGGATGGCATACGTTTCGAGGAGCCATCGCCTAATTTTTTCAGTTTTAACAATCCTTTTGGTGCCTGTAAACGTTGTGAAGGTTATGGTAAAATCATTGGAATTGATGAAGATCTGGTAATTCCGGATAAAAGCAAGTCGGTTTACGATGGTGCCATTGCTCCATGGAGAGGCGAAAAAATGGGCGAATGGCTAAATAAGCTCGTTAAAAATGCTTTAAAATTCGATTTCCCAATTCATCGTTCTTATAATCAGCTTACAGCAGAGCAAAAACAATTAGTATGGTCTGGTAACGAATACTTTAGCGGACTGGATGATTTTTTCAAGGAACTTGAGGCTCAAACCTATAAAATTCAATACCGTGTGATGCTTTCAAGGTATCGCGGTAAGACAAACTGCCCAGAATGCTTAGGCAGTCGTCTTCGTGAAGATGCTTCAAACGTAAAGATCGCCGACCATTCTATTACAGATATCGTTTTGATGCCATTGGATAAAGCTCTTGTTTTTTTTCAGGCTTTAGAACTTGACCCAGTTCGAATAAAGATTGCTAAGCGTCTGTTAATGGAAATTACGAACCGGATCAAATTTCTGAATGATGTGGGCTTGAGTTACCTTACCCTGAATAGACTGTCAAATACCCTTTCTGGCGGTGAATCGCAGCGTATAAATTTGGCTACCTCATTGGGCAGCTCATTGGTTGGATCAGTATATGTTTTAGATGAGCCAAGTATCGGACTTCATCCAAAGGATACTCAGCGATTGATTGAAGTATTAATTTCATTGAGAGATGTTGGGAACACTGTTTTAGTTGTTGAGCATGAAGAAGAGATTATGAAGTCGGCTGATCATATTATAGATATTGGTCCGGAGGCGGGCACCCATGGTGGTCAACTGGTTTATACAGGTACTTACTCCGAAATATTGAAGGAAGATGGGAGTCTTACCGGGCAATACCTAAGCGGAAAACAAGCAATTGCTATACCACAACATCGTAGAAAATGGAGTGATTTCATCGAAATTAAGGGTGCAAGAGAGAATAATCTTAATCATGTAGATGTGAAATTTCCGTTAAACGTTTTAAGCGTGGTTTCAGGTGTTTCCGGTTCTGGAAAGACATCACTTGTGAAGCGAATTTTACAACCGGCCTTGCAGAAAGCTATTGGCAATTATTCTGGTGAACAAACGGGATCTTATGATTCTATAGGTGGAGATTTTAATAAAATTGAACAGGTTGAAATAGTAGATCAGAATCCAATTGGCCGTTCTTCAAGATCTAACCCTGTTACCTATGTGAAGGCATGGGATGAGATACGAAATTTGTTTGCCTCTCAGGGTGCTGCTAAGGCATCCGGTTTGAAGCCGTCTGCATTTTCTTTCAATGTGGAAGGTGGCCGTTGTGATGTTTGCCAGGGCGAAGGTGAAGTGAAGATCGAAATGCAGTTCATGGCAGATATTTATCTGCCTTGCGAAGCTTGTAATGGAAAGCGCTTTAAACAGCACGTTCTTGACGTGACCTATAAAGAAAAAAATGTGTTTGAGGTGCTGGATATGACTATTGATGAAGCACTTGAGTTTTTTCAGAGTGAAACTAAAATTGCTGCAAAGATCAAACCACTTGCTGATGTCGGATTAGGGTATGTTCATCTGGGACAATCCTCAAACACACTTTCTGGCGGTGAAGCCCAACGAATAAAACTAGCATCTTTCCTGGTTAAGGGAAACAATAGCAGTAAAACCTTATTCATTTTTGATGAGCCTACCACCGGACTCCATTTTCATGATATTAAAAAACTGCTTAAATCCTTTGATGCTTTAATAGAGCAAGGCAACACCATTATTGTTATAGAACATAATATGGATGTAATCAAATGCGCCGATTGGGTAATTGATATTGGTCCAGAAGGGGGTGATAGAGGCGGAAATGTTGTGTTTGAAGGGGTTCCTGAAGATCTGATTCTGGAAAAGGGATCTTATACCGGTAGTTTTTTGAAGGAGAGGTTTAAGGGGTAGGATTGAAGTTTCCAATACAATTTAGTGCTAAATGTAATTTGATTTAGCCTGATAGACGGATTATTTTCGCATGTTTTCTGCAAATAAATAACCACTGTCCCTGCAATCTAAACGGGATTGAAGCGGCAGCCTTTTGCCGAATCAATTTTATTAATCATATCAAAATTTCACGGCAAAAGCTACAGCGGAGAGCTATGAGCGGAATGAAATTATAAATGGAAGGTAGCTAACTCCAAATACTGGAAAACTTAGTTCAATCTTAAACAAATCGTCCATTCACTGAACCTCCGTTCACCTCTCTTCCGCATTGACTGGTGCGGCAATTACAGTCCTAGCCTTCGCAGAACCTTTCATAGCAGCAGGCGCAGCGGTGGGGTTTTGGTACTTTTTTCC
>CAIJME010000270.1 GCA_903821625.1 uncultured Sphingobacteriales bacterium
TGAAAATGTTGATTCCCAAAATCAGGATTGGCAATATAAGTTGGCTTGCCATCTAGCATCGTTTTGCGCATACCTGCTTCTTCCCATCCTGAAACAAATAATCCACGCTTTTTAGCCATCTCGTTCAATCGGCCAAAATAATAATACCAGAGATCATTTGTGGTTTTTATGGCTGGGTTAGTGCTTTTTAGCTTTTCATAAGCTGGTGATTTTTCCCAAACTCCAGGAGGAACTTCATCACCGCCATAATGAATAGTTTTTAATGGGGCGCCCGCCTCTTTATACATCAAGATTAGCTCATCGGTTACCTTTTCCACAAAATTATAAACAGAAGGTAAAGCCACATCCATCACATTATCTTCCCAGCCTTGAACAGAGCGGTATTTAGTTTTATCTAAAGGATCAATCAATCGATATTTCGAAGCCTCTGCTGCTTTACCAGCCTTCATTAACTTTGCATAACGGTTCTCCATTGCCTTGATCGCTGCTCGGGCATGCCCAGGCGATTCAATCTCAGGAATAACCTGAATATGCCTTGCTGTGGCATATTTTAAAACATCAATAAAGTCTTTTTTGCTTAAATATCCGCTTCCAGGCATTTGATTTGGAACTCCACCAGAAGCAAATGCAGGCTGAAGATTATTCTTATTATCTAAGGTATGTCCTCTCACACTTCCAACCTGAGTTAATTCTGGAAGTGACGGAATTTCAACACGCCAACCTTCATCTTCCGAAAAATGAAAGTGGAATACATTCAGCTTATACAGGCTCATTAAATCAAGAACCTTTAATATCTGCTCTTTTGTTTGAAAATTCCTAGCTACATCGAGCATAAAACTACGATAGCCAAATCGTGGTTGATCGTTAACCTCAACTAATTGAATAGCAGCAGAGGCCTGCTTAGTTTTCCAGCTAAGGGGAGGAATAAGGCTCTTGAGCGATTGAATTGCATAAAAAGCTCCTGCCGGGCTTGATGCAGAGATTTGTATTCCTTTTTGAGTAACCTGAAGTTTATATTCTTCTGTAGCCAATTTAGAATCTCGTTGGATAATAATTTGGCCTTTTTTATTCATCGAAGGCCTGGATATCAGAACTTTAGCTAATTCATCTGCCAGATAGTTTGCCTCCTTAATAAACCAGGAATCTGCTGAAATTTCAGTACTTTGACTGATTGTAAACACACCTGCATTCACTTTCATCTCTGACGGTGTTGGGAATATTGGTGGTAATTTCGAAACTGGTATATCCTGAATATCCTTATTTTTTGAATACACAAAAGTTGGATCCATCCATGTTTTGGATGCAGGAAGTGCGTTTATAAATTCAGATGAAGGATCAGGATAGGTACACTTAACGGGTACAGCCTTATTCGGTGAATCATCAAATACTAGATAAAACCCTTGTGGCGATTGAGTCACATTGTCTATACTCCCTGTTTTGATCATCTGGAAATTGATCTTTGCTCCTGCCGAGATCCCATCAGATGCTGCATTGGGCTCAATTTTATACAAATCACCATTTATAAATGACATGGTCAAACCTCTGCTATCAGGCTTTAGTATATCTGCGCCATAATTAAAATATAAACTCCAACCATGTGGCGGCAGGTCATTTTCAGACCCATTCAGTATAGACAATACCGATAGTGATTGATTCTTGCCTTCGTAATTATTTTGAATGGGTTGCCATTGGACACTGATATTATAGTTCTTAGCTTGAGAAAAACCAGTAATACTGGTGAATATTACAGCAATCAACGAAAGAATCAGCTGTTTTTTTAGAGTAGTTAAACGCATGATATATTTTTATTTATAATCCGAAATTACAAATTTATCCTCACAGGCAAATACATGAAACACGTTACAAATACAAGAAATTTACTTCTTGACTAGGATCTCAATTTTAGAGGCGCCAAGCTTACCTTCCGGACTGATTCCCTGAACCACTACCGTATATTTATTTTGCTGGTCGGAAGTATAAAAGCTAATCGATTTCTTTCCGTTTGAGTCAATTTTTAGATTAGGTGACCAATAAAGAACGTTTCTAAAATCAGGAAGTCGTTCAGAAACTTTGGCTTCGGTTTCGTATAGCGGCGAGTAGAACTCTCTTTCCAATTGCATTCCTTCGTAATCCATTACAGTTGCTCGTGTATCCAGTTGAAAATCAGGCAGATTACCTTTATATGTTTTCAAGTTCAGAATACTATTGAACATTAGCGGTCCAAGAAAATACCGCTTTGCCACGACCTCCAATTCACGAACTTTCTTTGGGTCATATTTAATGATCTTATTACCACGGTCAAAAACCGGCACTCCATCTAAAAGTATCAGCGGCTCTACATTTCTTGGGTAATCATTAGGATGAGGCCTAACTCTAACCAATATGGTGAAATCATCTTTTTGACGGATCAAAGGCACTTCAGTAACGTATTCTCTCAAAACCTCTTCCATGGTATTGAATCTTACAAAATTATCGAGTAGGTACGTTTTGTCGGACTTGATATAAAAAGCAGTACTGTCTGTTAGCGCAGGATAAAAGGTCTTGAGCTTATCAGCTGCAAAAATAGTTTGTACCTGACTGCTGACACTTTGATTCAGTATCCTGGATTTGAATTTTTCAGACAAATTAAAATCATAGGGCCCTGAAGAAGAATATTTTTCAAAAAACGGATTTGAAATATCGATTTTGTATGTTGAATCTTGCTGATATTTTGTTTGTACAACTAGTTCAGAAGGCCCAAAAATATCTCGGGTATAAAACCTGATCTGGCCAGTACTATTACTCTTAGAGCCGTAGATATGAAGCTTTTTGCCAGGCACCGCCAGATAAGTCATAATATCTATTGCCGGTGCATTCGTTCGTGTATCCACTATTCTTCCGTTAATAATATGACCATCAATTTCAGGAAGAAATTCAACTGATGGAGTTGTATTCTGCAATAAATCCTGCCAAACAAATCGTCGCCAGCCATGTGTTAACATCAGGTTATCCAAAGCTTCTTTGCTGATGGAGTCATTCGTATTCAAGTAATAAGCAGGAGATTCAACATTTCCTTTCAAATCTGATTTTAGCCATAAGTAATTGAAAATATCTCCATTATCTGCTTCCAAGCTATCTGTTGCATATACTGATACCGAAGCATCAACTGCAAGAGCTTGTCCATTTTCATCTTTAGCATCCAAATTAATGGTCACCTTTTTCCTTGGGGCATATTGCTGCTGATCAGTATTGGTATTAATCAATAACTTACTAGAAGGTTTTTTGAAAAACAAACGCTCAGCAACTGCCTGACCTAAACCATTAAATACGGTCAAATGAGAAATACCTTCTCCGAGCTTACTTTTATCAATCAGAAACTCTGCCTTTCCCATATCTAGATCAGCAGACACCTTCATGATTTTTACCTGTCTGGTGTGAACAAAAAGATGTACCTTTTGATTAGCAGAAATTTCATTTGTTTGCACACTTAGCTTTAACTTATCGTTTTGATTATCAGACAATTGAATAACATACCCTGTTTTTGCAATTGGAATTTCTCTACTAATTTTTTCACCTGGCAGGTCAATTAAGGCTCTGTAGGTTTTTCCTGCCTCTGGGATGAAGGAAAAACTACCGATACCATATTTTAAAGGTTTAAACCTGAGCAACACTGCGTTGTTCTGATCAACCAGAGTGCCATTAAAGTCAAGCCCTTTGCCCTGATTATCTATGGCTCTGAAAGCCACTTTTCCAGGCAAATTCTCAATGATCTGTCCTCCTTCTGGAAAGAACTGAACATCATATCTTGTAGCAGAAGCCTTATCCGACTGAATATTTTCAGGTTTTAATAAAGAATTGACGATGCTGATGTTTTTATTGAAAAAATAATCAGGGCTGAAATTTTTCATCCAGTTGGTATAAGCCCTAAATTGATAATTTCCAGAAGTCAATGAAACGGGTAAATAAAATGACCCATTCCCAGTTCCCTTTTCAATTGAAATCTTAGCTTGCAAAATGGGCTTTTGATTTTTATCAATAACCTCAACATAGGCTATCTTACTTAAGTCTAATAACTCATTTTTAGCACCTGAGGTATAGTAAAGTTTAAACCAAATAATCTCACCTGCCAGATACATTTCCCTATCGGTGTGAACAAATATTTTTTCCTGAAGGTTATTTGCATTAAAATTTTCGAATCGAGAGGCAATACTATCCAGATTTACTTGCTGAGCCTGAACATTAGAAATTAAAACCAACAAAAAAAATATCCATGCAAATCTGAAGGTCATAGAGGAAGAAATATGTATCGGTTTGTGCATTTTTTTAAAGCTGATTATGTATTCGATCTACCAAAAAGCAGGCTTAATACTACTCCCTTTTAACCTACAATCAAGGCAATTGGCAGTACTTCCATTATACGTTTCTATTTTACCACTCGCCCCCAAATTGGATATAGTAACCAGATTTTTTCCATCTTTGAAGTAAGCGTCCAAACTGTCTTTTCGATTAGGAACCGTGAGTGTACCACAGTTCATGTTAAAATTCCA
>CAIJME010000271.1 GCA_903821625.1 uncultured Sphingobacteriales bacterium
CGAACTACAGTAAGCGATAGCGACAGCATATTAGATGAAGCTACCCCCATTTGGGATCAGCGCAGCTAATCCCTAGCTCTCCATTGATTAAAGTGTTATCGAACTACAGTAAATAGCAGGTTTTTAATATAATTTTAGAGAAAAGTATAACAGGTAGCTAGAATCCCACTACTTTCTTGACACCAATTTCCACTGATATACTCTTTTGAGCGAAGTATTTTGTTTTAAGCGTTCTATTCCAGCTTCACTAAGTTCAGTTTCATTTAAATTAATCGATTCTAGATGCTTTAAACTTAGAATTGAAGGAATGATTTCATCAGTAATTGGATTGTTTTCAAGTCTAAGCTTTTCAAGATTGCTCATCAGGCTTAAACATTCAAGGTCTTGATCTTTCAAATTATTATCAGATAAATTGAGCCAAATAATGTTTTTGGCAATTGATTTTAAATCACTATTAATTAACTTAAGCAGGTAGCCCTTCCCTTCTGGCAAAGTGACATCAAGCATTAAAGGTTTATGCTGCATCACTCTAATATTCAATTCTTTAGATCGTAGTGTATCAATCAAAGCTTGATTCGAAAATGCGGGTATATCCTGATTAAAATTCGCTGTATTAGTACCTGCCAACTCATTACTTTCCGAACTAGTACCGAGCTTTAAATAAGATGAAATTTTTGCAGTAATTAACTGTGTGTTTTGTAAGTCTGACATTTTTTTTCCTTCTACGGCTCTCCCCTTCTCAATCCACCATTGAATGATCTCGGTTTCTGTTTTAGTTAGGGGAGTTTTACCATCGGTAGGCATGAATTTTTCATTCGTTGGGTCAAGCATAATGCGGGTAAATAATTCACTTTTATTCAGTGCTCCCGCAACAATGGCTGGACCAGTTTTACCACCCTTTAATAAATCAGCTAAGGTTTGAACTGAAAATTCACCTTTCTTTTTTCCATTTCCATGGCAAGGTGCACAACGTTGTATTAATATGGGATGAACTACATCTTCAAAAATCATGGCTTGCTCCACACTAATTGGTTTTTGTCTGGGTTGTTCTAAAAGGACTTTTACAGAGAGAAATTCTGATCCATGTGTTAATCTTCCTCCTTGATGCCCGGTATAGCTGACCAATACCACAATAAATACGCAAAGAGCTGAAAAAACAGACCGTCTTAACTTAATAAACCTTTCAACAGTATTGGTACCTAACAGAAGTAATAAACCAGTTCCTACAGCAAGTGCAATTCCAGCTATTTTATGATCATTTAATTGTTTGTAGTCATAATCACCACTTAAAGATAGAATATAACCAAAAATACAAGCAAATATGGCTGCTATAAAGCCAAGTAATAGAATACTAGATACGGCAGACTTCAGAAACTCATATTTTTTAGAATAGGAAACTAGTTCAAATAGCACAGCAAGGATTAAAAACCCGATGGGCAAGTGAACAATTAGTGGATGTAATTGACCCGAGAAAGCAGCTATATCCAACAATACCATTTATACTCTTGTTAATTTGACTGGAGAGGTATTATTGGCATTCCAATGACAGACGTATATATTTTTATCTTCGTCTATACACACATCATGGCAATGTTGGAATAGTTGACCAGGGGCTTGCATAGTAGTCTGCAATACATTGTTCTTATAAACTGGCGCATTACCTCCAGGATTTGAAATAACCTTGTTAGATGCATCTAAAATAGTTACAAACCCACTATTACCACCAATCATTTTTCCAGCTGCGTCATTCGACCAGCAAACGCCAGCATACAGATTATTGTCATCCATTACAGGCCTGCAAACATACATTCCCGGTAAATCGATGCGATGTAGAAATTTTCCATCCAAAGTGAACACTTTAAAGCAATTTTCTTCTCTGGAGGTGCAGATTAATTTCGGGTTACTTTTATTTCTATAATCTATTGCCACACCATGAGCACATTTAAGATTCCAATCTGGATTTGTATTATTTCTACCACCAAAATGCCTTATGTATTGACCTCTGCTATTGTATTGGATGATATAATCAGATCCATATCCATCAGCTACATAAATATCTCCATTTGGGCCAATAGCCGTTTCGGTTGGCATAAACTTTTCTGTGTCTTTGTATATACCGATTGTTTTGGGATGACCAATAGAGAAAATTATCCTTCCATTTAAATCTGTTTTTATTACCTGACCGGCCTGTGGATTCCAGTTTCCGGTTTTATTTTGATACCATCCGCAATCTACAATCAGTAAAAAGTCTTCACCTCCCTCCTTGCTGATTGATAAACCATGCCCGCCTGGCCATGCCGTGCCCCAATAATCTAGAAGTTTACCTGACTTGTCAAATATTAAAATATTATTTTGAGTATGATCTCCCAACATAATCAACCTGCCTTTGCTATCCTGCACCATTTCATGGCAATTGAAAAGCGGATTACTATTGACACTTATTTTTGCCCAGGCTTTATCAACTTTGTATTTAAAATCGCCATGTCCAATGATGGAATCATCAGCTAACAGACCTGCAGATTCATTGGAAAAACCAGTATTGGTTCCAGCTAGTGTTAGCGCGGTTGCCATGGATGAATTTTTGAGAAAATTTCTTCTTGAAATCATGAGCTATTGAATATTTTGAGGTTTATTTATTTATTTTGAAATTCTTTTAACTTAAAATGGCCTTCACTACTTTTCCTTCAACATCCGTTAATCGAAAACGTCTACCTTGAAATTTATAGGTGAGCTTTTCATGATCAACACCCATGATATGCATCAACGTAGCATGGAAGTCATGCACGTGTACCGGATCCTTCACAATATTATAACTGAAGTCATCCGTTTCACCATAACTTATCCCAGGTTTAACACCGGCACCTGCCATCCACATGGTAAAACAACGCGGATGATGATCACGACCATAATTA
>CAIJME010000272.1 GCA_903821625.1 uncultured Sphingobacteriales bacterium
AGGGTGTAGAATCAGTTAAAATTCAAAATTATATGGGCGAAATGCCCAAATTTAAACCTCAGGCAGAGGCAAAAATGGTATATGACGATCAGTTTATTTACGTGATCTACCGAGTAAAAGATCGCTATGTTCGCAGCATAACCCAAAAAATCAATGGTAAAGTATGGGAGGATTCTGCAGTTGAATTCTTTTTCTCGCCAGAAGCAAATAATCCAATCAATTACTTTAACCTGGAGATCAATTGTGGAGGCACTCCTTTATTTCATCATAAAAAAGGAAAACCAACAGTTGAGGATATTCAGAAAATAGAGATCGCAGCCTCATTGCCAAAGGTGGTTGATCCAGAAATAACCGAACGTGTTACTTGGACCATGTCTTTCAAAATACCATTAGACATGCTTGAAAAATACACCAATGTAGTTCGTCCAAAGGCCGGTGTTTCTTGGAGAGCTAATTTTTATAAGATCGCAGAAATAAATTCCAATAAGCATTATATTACATGGAATGAAGTTAAAAATCCTAAGCCTCAATTTCATTTACCTCAATTTTTCGGGGTATTAAATTTTCAGTAAAACGGGTACGCATATCAATAACAGTTAACATGAAGTTTTTGTTCAATAAAATTGCTATTTCTAAAAATGCTTATTGCAAGTTCTCAATAGGTTTTGTTCTATTGATCATTTGTCAATTTAGCTATGCTCAGGAAATTGATATTCTGTTAAAGGGCGCCCATCTTATTGATCCCAAAAACAAGATCGATTCCAAAATGGATGTGGGAATTGTAAATGGAAAGATAGCTCGCGTAGCTAATGATATTCCTATAGGATCTGCCAAGAAAATTATCGATGTAACTGGATTTTATATCACTCCCGGAATAATCGATATGCATGTTCATGTTTTTCAGGGTACCGATAAATACAGCACATCGGTTGGTAATTCTTCACGCAGTCAGCAAGCTGATGCATTTTCTTTTCGAACAGGAGTTACTACCGTTGTAGATGCCGGATCTTCTGGATGGAGAAATTTTCCAATGTTTAAGGAACAAACCATTGATAAATCGCAAACAAGAATTCTGGCTTTTCTCAACGTAATTGGCAATGGAATGATCGGCCGTTTTCAGGAACAGGACGTGAATGACATGAATCCAGTCATGAATGCTCACATGATCAACAGACTTTATCCAAGTATTCTTGTCGGCATTAAATCTGCACATTATTGGGGTGAATTTACCTCGGTTGATAAGGCTGTTGAGTCGGGTAAGCTTGCAAATGTGCCAATAATGGTTGATTTCGGGGAGCATAATCCTGCCAATTCTATTGAGTCTTTATTTTTAAAACATCTTCGTCCTGGGGATATTTTTACCCATACATTTTCTGAGATCAGTACAGGAAGAGAGTCTATTGTGGATGAAAAAACAAGGAAAGTAAAACCTTTTGTATTTGAAGCACAAAACCGGGGAGTAATTTTTGATGTTGGACACGGTGGTGGTGCATTTTCTTGGGCGCAGGCCGTTCCTGCATTTCAACAGGGCTTTTATCCGAATGTGATTAGTTCAGATTTACATGATCAAAGTATGAATAGCGGAATGAAGGATATGGCAAATGTGATGTCTAAATTTCTCGCTGTAGGAATGAGTCTTCAGGATGTTATTTTAAGATCCACATGGAATCCGGCACAGGTAATTCAACGGCCAGACCTTGGCCATTTGAGTGTTGGTGCCGAGGCTGATCTGGCAGTTTTTAATGTTAGAGAAGGCAAATTCGGCTATACCGATGTGCGTAAAATAGCCGTAACCGGAACAAAAAAGCTAGAGGCAGAATTAACAATTCGAGCAGGTAAAGTGGTATGGGATCTGAATGGCCTGAGCGGACAGAAATGGACGATAGAAAAATAAAATGTTAAAATAATTTTAAGAATAATGAAAACTTATATAAGTAATTCCAATTCAAAGACTTTTGCATTTAAAATACGCTTAGTTGTATTATTTGCATTTTTAATAGTGCCTAGGTTGATACAAGCCCAGGAAATTGATCTTTTATTAAAAGGGGGACGAGTATTAGATCCCAAAAATAGTTTGGATTCAAAAATGGATGTGGCTGTAAAAGACGGAAAGATTTATCGTATTGCAGCTGAAATCCCTTCTTCAAGTGCAAAAAAAGTATTGGATGTTAGCGGTATGCTTGTGTCTCCGGGATTGATTAATATCCATACTCACGTTTATGCAGGAAGTAAACCGGGCTTTGCTGATGGTCAGTCCAGTCAGTTACCTGATGCTTTTGCGCCTCGATCAGGTATTACCACGGTAGTTGATGCCGGTACTACTGGATGGCGAACCTTCCCTGATTTTAAGTCAAAGGTGGTTGACCCTTCTTTAACCCGTGTTTTGGCCTTTATTAATATTTTCGAGACCGGTTTTAGCGCAGGCTCAGCAATTGAACCCGATTTAAATACATTAGATGTTCAAATGACTGTGGATGCCATCAAAAAATATCCTGAGTTTATTGTGGGTACCCGTATTGGACATTATAAAGGTAAAAGCTGGATTCCATTTGATAAGGCTTCTGAAGCTGCCAAAATTGCGGATAAACCTCTTTTTGTTGAATGCCACATGCCTGAGTATTCTCTAGAAGATCAGTTAAAAAGAATGCGTTCTGGTGATATCATTACGCACTCTTTCGAAAATGTTTCAGAACGAATGCCTATTGTAGATGAACAGGGTAAACTGAGGGCCTTTGTTCTGGAGGCACAAAATAGAGGGGTTTTGTTTGATGTAGGTCATGGAGGTGTTGGATTCTGGTTTAACCAGGCAATACCTGCATTAAAACAGGGCCTTCTGCCAAATTCCTTTGGTACAGATGAACACAGAACAAGTATGAATGCAGGGATGAAGAATATGTTAAACGTGATGTCAAAATACTTGACAATAGGCATGAGCATTCCAGACATCATTGCCAGTGGAAGTTGGAAAACTGCCAAATCAATTAAAAGAGAAGATCTTGGTAATTTGAGTGTTGGTTCTGTAGCTGATATCGCTGTTTTAAGTATTTTAAACGGTAAATATGGCTATGTAGATTCTGGCGGTAACCGGATTGAAGGCAATCAAAAGTTTGAAGCAGAATTGACAGTAAGAGCTGGTCGAATTATTTGGGATCTGAATGGCCTGGCAGCCACGCCTTATACAAAATAGAAAAAGGATTTTTTAGTTAAAATATAGTATAACAGCATGAAACGCAGAAATGTAATTAAGGGACTGGCTATGTTACCGGTTGTTGGAAGTGTTCTATCAAGTGATTCGGTTTTGGCAGGAACTGTTACAGAAAATAAATCTTTAGCGCAAAGTTCAGAATCGCTAAGTACATTGAATTCCTTTTTGTCAGAAACTAATATATACAGAACAATGGGTGTTGAGCCCATCATCAATTGTAGGGGCTCTTATACCATTATAGGAGGGTCAATCAAAAGGCCAAAAGTCAAACTTGCCTTAGAAGCGGCCAGCACAAACTTTGTACAGCTCGATGAGCTTGCTGAAGCTGTTGGAAAGCGTTTAGCAGAGCTCACAAAATCAGAATGGGGAATGGTTTCTTCAGGATGTGCAGCCGGAGTAAAACATATTACGGCAGCTTGTGTTACCGGTGGTAGTCCTGAAAGACTCATCCGCATTCCTGACCTTACCGGATTTGAAAAAACGGAGGTTATCATTCCAAGATATTCCCGCCAGCATTATGATCATGCAGTTCGGAATATTGGAGTGAAAATAATCACGGTATCTACTCCTGAAGAATTAGAAAAGGCCATCAATTCAAAAACAGCCATGATCTACCTCACATCTGGTACTCCAGGTGCTGCTTCTGATACAGGTCAGCCCTTATCTTTGGAGGTGATTGCCTCAATTGCCAAACCAAAAAATATTCCAATTTTGATGGATGCCGCAGCAGAGAGTCTGACCATTCCTCCTTATCATTTAAAGAGAGGAGCAGATATTGTAGCCTACAGCGGGGGTAAAACTATCCGTGGCCCGCAGTCGGCAGGATTAATGCTCGGAAATAAAAATATTTTATTAGCTGCATGGCAGGCAAGTGCTCCGCATCATGGCCCGGGCCGCGACAATAAACTGGATCGTGATGAAATAGTAGGAATGGTTGCTGCAGTTGAAGACTGGCTAGAACGGGATCATGAGGGGGAATGGAAAAGATGGCTTAGCTGGCTTGAGGTCATATCAAAGAAAGTTACTCAGATCAATGGTATAAGCACCAAGGTTATTGAGCCCGTCAATTTAAACAACAAGTATCCGGTACTTCATATTATCTGGGATCCTGAAAAGTTTTATGTTACAGGATATGAAATTGCAGAAGAAGTGGGAAGAAATAAGCCAAGAATAGCGCTTGGAAATCGAGATGAACCTGATGGTACAAGCTCCATACAAATTACCCCAGGACACATGCAAGCGGGTGAAGAAAAAATTGTTGCCGATCGCTTATTTGAAGTGTTATCGAAAAAGCGCAGCCCAAAGCCCGAAATGAAAACACCAGCCACTAACCTAAGTGGTCGCTGGGATGTTGAAGTAAACTATGCATTAAGCACCAGTCAGCATTCTTTTATGATTGAACAGGATGGAAACTGGATTCAGGGAACCCATAAGGGAGATATGGATACTAAAAATATGGTGGGTACAATTGATGGAGATGAAGTGAAGATTAAAAGTACGATACCAATAGTTGGAAATATTATTATTTACCTTTTTTCCGGAAAAGTGAGTGGCGATACCATGTCTGGAGATATCCATATGGGTGAATACCTGACCGCAAAATTTACAGCAAAACGAAATAAAACTAAACTCCCGCGTCAAAAGGTCATGATTCCGGGAGGTCAGCCTTTAGCAACCTGATTTTAAAGATTTAATAATTATTAAACCATTTTAACATGAAACGTAGAGATATAATAAAAGGACTTGCCGCAGTGCCCTTAATCAGTGCTTTAAATCCGATTGCATCTGCTTTAGCCTCAAATTCTGGCAAAAGCTTCAAAAAGCGCCTGGTTATTGATACTCATGTTGAGACCTGGAATTTTGATCCAAGATTCCCTTTTAAACATCCTGAGAATCCAAATTTAAAAGTGGCTATAGAGGCTCCAATTGAGAATCAGGTTAAACAAATGAAAGATTTTGATCTCAAATATGGAGTTCTTATCAATCCTCGTTATTATGGATGGGACAATTCCTATATGGCTAATAACCTTAAATCTTATCCTAAGCATTTTGTTGCGCATGGTTTATTGAATCCAAATGATCCAAAAATAGTAGATAACCTCAGATATTGGGTAAATGAACATGGCTTCCAGGGAATGCGATTCAGCCCAATTTATACGCCCAAAGAAACCTGGTTAAACTCCCCGGAACATTATCCTCTTTGGAAGGAAGCAGAAAAACTAGGTCTTTGCTTCAACTATTATATTGTTCCCCACCAAATGCCAATGCTAGAGGATATGGCAGAGCGCTTTCCGGGTGTAAAAATTGTAGTTGACCATGCCGGTAAACCTGATTTGAAAGCTGCAGATTGCTGGCCTGAGTTCAAGAAAATGTTTAAACTCAGCCGTTTCTCAAATGTTTGGATAAGTAATTCAGAGCCTTATGAAATGTCTGAGATCAAGAAATATCCCTATGAAGATACATTGCCGTTTTATAAGGCCATTTATGAAGAGTTTGGAGCCAAGCAGATTATTTGGGGTACCGGTTATCCTTTTCCAAGATGGGAACTGCCGATGGATAAAGAATTAGAATTTATGGATAAGTACTGTAATTTCTATACTGATGACGATCTTGACCTGATCATGGGGAAAAATGCCCTCGGTATATGGAAATTTCCCGGAAAGTCTTGAATGTAAATTTTGACCTAAACGGCTTACAATTAAACCCAAATCACTACATAGATAATACTTAGTTTACTACACATGAGATATAGTTTCCAGTTATTGCTTTCCTTATGCTTGCTGATAGTACCCTTACAATCGTTGTTCGCACAAGCTATTCCCAAAGAGGAACTGATCTTTTTGACTTCTGCCTGGAAAGGTGAACGTTTTGAAGATGGTCGCCCACGTATTCCTGACGAGCTGTTGAACCGTGCAAAAGCAATTGGCATTGAAGAGGCCTGGCAAATATTAAATAATGAAGGCTATTTGTATCAATATGAGCGAAACTGGAAAATATTGCATGAAGATGAAAAGGTTATTGGAAGGGCTTTAACGGCTTTTTATATGCCTATTCGTCCTGATGTGGAAAAGAATATCGTAGATCGTGCTGCTGCAGATGGCAGGCAAGGCAGGCATTTGCATTGGCCTATCAATATGCTCACTAAAGGCGATGTGTATGTTGCCGATAATGAAGGTAGAGTAGGTTCACTGATGGGTGATAACCTTGGCAATGTGATCTATAAAAACTCAGGAAATGGAGTAATATTTGATGGATTTGCCCGCGACGTGGATGGATTGGCCGAGATCAAGGGATTTAATGCATTTGTGAGAGATTTTGCACCTCAATTTTTGCAAGGTGTTGTGTTGATGGGTTTGAATA